>DATLZP010000058.1:0-3994 GCA_035573935.1 Actinomycetota bacterium | reverse complement strand
GTGGTCACAGCCCCCGACGAGGCCGATCCCGGGGAGATCCTCCGGCCGTTCGACGGCCTGCTGCTCCTGGGCGGCGGGGACGTCGAGCCCGCCCGCTACGGCGGCCCCCGGCACGCCGAGGTCTACGGCGTCGAGCCCGATCGGGACGAGCTCGAGATCCGGCTCCTCCGGGAGGCCGACCGGGCGGGGCTCCCGGCGCTCTGCATCTGCCGGGGGATCCAGGTGCTGAACGTGGCCTTCGGCGGCACGCTCATCCCGCACCTCCCCGACGTCCAGGGGCTGGGCGAGCACCGGGGGGCGTCCTACGGCTCCTCGGTGGAGCACGCCGTGAAGGTGGAGCCGGGGAGCCGGCTGGCCCTGGCCACCGGGGGGGAGGTGCTCACCTGCTCCTCCCACCACCACCAGGGGCTGGACCGCCTGGGCGAGGGGCTGTCCGTGGTGGGCCGGTCCGATGACGGCCTCGTGGAGGCGGTGGAGCGGGACCGGGGATGGGTCCTGGGCGTCCAGTGGCACCCGGAGGAGAGCGCGGACCGGGACCCCGCCCAACAGGCCCTGTTCGACGCCCTGGTGGCCCAGGCCCGCGCTTGACGCCGTCGGCAGGCCCGAGCCCGGCGAGCGGGATGGGCCGGGCGGCGCGGGATGACCCGCGGTCATGGCACCCGCCCCTGGCCTCGAGGCCCGACGTATTGAATAATCGCTCAAGCTCTGCCGCCCCGGACCGGGGAGAGGGGGGATCGCGGAGGACATGGCCCGGACCACGCCGCTCCTCTACGAGCGCCTGACCTGGCCGGAGGTCGAGCGCGCGGTGGGCGAGGATCGGGTGTGCCTGATCCCGGCGGGGACCCTCGAGGACCACGGGCCCCACCTCCCGATCGACACCGACGTCCGGATCGCGACCGAGGTCTGCCGCCGAGCGGCCGAGCGCGCGCCGGACGAGGTGATCCTCCTGCCCCCCATCGTCCACGGGTTCACGCCGCACCACATGGACTTCCCCGGCCCCATCACGCTGGGCTGGGAGACGTTCGTGCGCTCCTGCGCCGACATCGGATCCTCGCTCGCCCGCCACGGCTTCACGCGGATCCTGTTCCTGAACGGCCACGGCTCGAACGTCCCGCTCCTCGACGTCGCCGCCAGGCTGATCGGGCTCGAGCACCCCGACGTGCTGGCGGCCTCGGCCTTCTACCTGCAGAGCGAGGAGGGGATGAAGGTCGTGGAGCAGGTCCGGGAGTCGCCCCGCGGCGGCATGGGGCACGCCTGCGAGCTGGAGACGTCGATCTACCTCGCGATCGACCCCGACGCCGTGGACATGGAACGGGCGGTGGACGAGTCCTCGTTCCCCGCCGGCCCCAACTGCTGGATGGACTGGACCGACGGCCCCCTCCGCCTGATGCCCTGGTGGAGCGCGATCAGCGAGACGGGGGTCCATGGCGCCCCCACCCTGGCCACGGCGGAGAAGGGCCGGCTGCTGCTGGAGGCGGCCGTCGAGGAGTGCGTGGCCTACGTCCGCGAGCTCCGGGGGAAACCCCTGCCGGCCCGACGACGGCCGCGGGAGCGTCCCGGCGGGGGTGCGGGATGAGGGCCACCCGCTACGGCCGGCCCCTCCCGGACGGTGGGTGCATCGGCGTCCCGGCCACCTCCACCCCCTGGTACAACCGCTCCGAGGTCCTCCGATCGGTCGAGTGGTGGCGGTCGCGCGGGTACCGCGTGAAGCTCGGCGACAGCGTCTGGGAGCGCACCGACCACCTGGCCGGCGATCCCAAGACCCGGGCCCGCGACGTGGCCGCGATGTTCGCCGACCCGGAGGTGGACGTGGTCCAGTGCCTGCAGGGCGGGTACGGCGCCGCCCAGATCCTCCCCTCCCTCGACTTCGAGGCCATCGCCGAGCACCCCAAGCCGTTCGTCGGCTACTCGGACATCACGGCCCTGCACGTGGCGATCCTGAAGGAGACCGGGCTGGCCACGTTCTACGGTCCGGGGTTCCTGGGGATGGGGGATCCGCAGCGGGGCGACTGGTCCCGGGACCGGCTGCTCCGGGTCCTCCGGGGAGAGACCACGGGCCCCGTGCCGCGCGACCCGGACGACCCCTACGTCCGGACGATCCGCGGGGGGCGGGTCACGGCTCCCATCGTCGGGGGGTGCCTGTGGCTCCTCCAGCACGCGGTCGGCACGCCCTGGCAGCCGGACCTCGAGGGATGCATCCTGTTCATCGAGGAGGTGGACACCCCCACCACCCACCTCGAGGCCCACCTCGTGCACCTCCGGCAGGCGGGGCTGCTGGACGGCGTGGTCGGGGTGGTGGTGGGCCACATGGAGAAGTGCGACTGGCGCGAGGACCGGCCGGAGTGGGCCCGGGTCCCCTCCCTGGAGGACGTGCTGGAGCAGCAGCTCGAGCCGCTCGGCGTGCCGGTCCTCTACAAGCTCCCGCTGGGGCACGGCAAGCACCTGGCGACGCTCCCGCTCGGCGTCACGGCGACCCTCGACGCCGACGGGGGGACCCTGACGATCGACGAACCGGCCATCCGGCCCGGTCCGTACACCTAGGAGGGGCGTTGGACGCTCGGAGCGGGGAGGAGGTTCCGCGATGCAGATGAAGCACGCGCCGAGGGTGGCCGCGGCCGCGGTGCTCGGCACGCTGATGGCGCTCACGATGATCGGCGCGGCGTCGGCCCAGAGCCCGTCGCCCACGCCGGAGACGCTCACGTTCATCGTGGGACAGACGAACGACGTCCGGACGTTCAACCCGCTCAAGGCGATCGAGTCGCCCGAGTACGAGACGATGGGGGTGATGTACGACACCCTGCTCGGCTGGGACAAGGACACGATGGAGCCGGTGCCGGGCCTGGCCACGGACTGGTCGGTGAGCGACGACGGGCTCACGTGGACGTTCACGATCCGGGACGACGCGACGTGGAGCGACGGGGAGCCCCTCACCGCCTCCGACATCGCCTTCACGTTCAACTTCATCCTGGAGAACAACTTCTCGGCGCTCACGAGCTATCTCACGTACACCGATGAGATCACGGCGCCGAACGACACCACGCTGATCTGGAGGACGACGAAGCCCACCACGTTGCCGATCGCCCCGCCGTTCATCTTCATCATGCCCGAGCACGTGTGGGGGGACATGACGAAGGAGGAGGCGAAGCAGTTCGATAACTTCCCGGACCCCGTGGGCTCGGGCCCGTTCCGCCTGGTGGAGTGGCGGAAGGGCGACTTCTGGCGCCTGGAGGCGAACGAGGACTACTGGGGCGGCGCCCCGGTGATCGACGAGCTCGTCTTCCGCGTGTTCGGGAACGACGAGGCGATGGTGCAGGCCCTGCGGGCCGGGGAGATCGACATCGCCTACGGCATCACGCCCACGCTCTTCGACTCCCTCCAGGGGGCCGACGGCATCACGACCCACGTCGGGGCCGCCCTGGGCTTCACGCAGATGAGCTTCGGGCAGTGCTTCTGGGACGGGAAGCCCTGTCAGGGGGCCTCCCACCACCCGGCGCTCAACGACCCGGAGGTCCGGAGGGCCGTGGCGATGGCCATCGACAAGCAGGCCATCGTGGACCGCGTCCTCCTGGGGTACGCGACGCCCGGCACCACGGTGATCCCGCCCGCGTACCCCTGGCACTATGAGCCCTCGGCCGACGAGCTGATCCCCTTCGACATCGAGGGGGCGAACGCGCTCCTCGACCAGGCCGGCTACCTCGATACGGACGATGACGGCGTCCGCGAGATGCCGGGCGGGGGCGAGCCGCTCGAGTTCCGGTTCATCGTCCGGACCGAGGACCAGAACAGCGTGCGGGCCGGACAGCTCATCGCCGGCTGGCTCGACCAGATCGGCATCTCGGTGCGCCCGGAGGCGGTGACCGATGGGAAGCTGATCGACCTGTGGCTGGCGAACGACTTCGACCTCTACATCTGGGGCTGGGGCGTCGAGCCGGACCCCGACTTCCAGCTCTCCACCTACACCACGGATCAGTGCCTGGTCTGGTCGGACACGTGC
>DATLZP010000057.1:0-14732 GCA_035573935.1 Actinomycetota bacterium | reverse complement strand
CCCCCGAGGAGGATCGCCAGGCGGTCCTGGAGCTCCGGCTCCGTGAGGAGGTACCGGTCCTCGAGGGGCCGCTGCATCGTCATCCCCAGGGCGGCCGCCCCCCGGGGGATGATCGAGACCCGGTGGACGGGGTCGGCCGTGGGGCAGGAGAGCGCCACCAGGGCGTGGCCCATCTCGTGGACGGCCACCCGTTCCTTCTCCTTCTCCGACATCACGCGGCTCTTCCGCTCCAGCCCCGCCACGACCCGGTCGATCGCCTCCTCGAGCTCGGCCATCGTCACCGCGTCCCGCTCCCGCCGGGCGGCGAGCAGGGCGGCCTCGTTCACCACGTTCGCCAGGTCCGCCCCGGTGAACCCGGGGGTCCGGGCGGCGAGCACCCGGAGGTCGACGTCGGGCCCGAGGGCCACGCCCCGGGTGTGGACCCGGAGGATCGCCTCCCTCCCCCGGAGGTCGGGTCGGTCCACGACCACCTGCCGGTCGAACCGGCCGGGCCGGACGAGCGCCGGATCGAGCACGTCCGGCCGGTTCGTGGCGGCCATGATGATGACCCCCTTCGAGGAGTCGAACCCGTCCATCTCCACGAGGAGCTGGTTCAGCGTCTGCTCCCGCTCGTCGTGGGCCCCGAGGCCGGCCCCCACGGCCCCGGCCCGGCCCTTCCCGATCGTGTCGATCTCGTCCAGGAACACGAGGGCGGGGGCCCGTTCCTTGGCCTGCTGGAACAGCTCCCGGACCCGGGCCGCCCCGAGCCCCACGAACATCTCGACGAACTCCGAGCCCGACATGAAGAAGAACGGCACGTTCGCCTCGCCGGCCACGGCCCGGGCCAGGAGGGTCTTGCCGCATCCCGGCGGGCCGAGCAGGAGCACGCCCTTCGGGATCCGCCCCCCCAGGCGCTGGTACTTCTTCGGGTTCCGCAGGAAGTCGACGATCTCCCGCAGCTCCTCGACCGCCTCGTCGAGGCCGGCCACGTCGGCGAACGTCGTCTTCATCTCCTTGCGGTCGTAGATCTTGACCCGGTTGCGACCCAACGACAGCGCCGAGGCCGTCCCCCCGGCCATCCGTCGGAACAGGAAGAACCACAGCACGCCGAAGAGGAGGAGCGTCGGCAGCAGGGTGGAGAGGATGAACGTGGCGATCCCCGAGGGCTGCGTGAACCGGTAGGTGACGCCCTCCCGCTCCAGCAGCTGCTGCAAAGGGGTGGGGTCGAAGTTCGCCGGCAGCGTCGCCGTGAACGCCACGCGCCCCCCGGAGTCGTCGCGGTACGTCCCGCTCACCTCGGTGGAGGAGATCACCACCTCGCCGACGACCCGACCCTGCTGCACCCGGTCCAGGAACGCCGAGTAGGGGATGCCCTGGGGCCGCGGGTTCAGCAGGAACTGGAACAGCATCAGGGCCAGGAACAGGCCGGCCAGGAACACCCAGGGGGACGTGCGCCAGCCGCCGGGGCGTCCGGGCCCGGTCGGCCCCAGGTCGAAGCCGGGGAAGCGGGTGCCGCGTCGGTCGTCGTTGCCCTCGGGCATGTCTCACAGGCATCTTCCCACCCTCCCGGTCGCTCCGACACCCGGTCGTTCCTCGGGATCCCGGGTAGGCTCGGCTCCATGGCTGGCCCGGAGGGGGCGGCGGCCCCGGCGGAGGAGCGGTCCCGGGACGAGCTCCGGGAGCGGTTCGAGCGCGACGCGCTCCCGCTGCTGCCCGGCCTCTACTCGGTGGCCGTCCGCCTGACGCGGAACCCGACGGACGCCGAGGATCTCGTCCAGGAGGCCTTCCTCCGCGCCTACCGGGGGTTCGGGTCGTTCAAGGAGGGGACGAACCTGCGGGCCTGGATGTACCGGATCCTCGTGAACGCGTTCATCAACGCGTACCGCAAGCGCCAGCGGGAGCCCCAGACCGTGTCCGACGAGGGGATCGAGGACTGGTACCTGTACGACCGCCTGGCCGGGCAGGGGGCCGAGCGCTCGGCCGAGGCGGAGGTCCTGGAGCGGATGCCCGACGAGGACGTCCGGGCCGCCCTGGACGCCCTCCCCGAGGGGTTCCGGATGGCCGTCCTGCTGGCCGACGTGGAGGGGTTCTCCTACAAGGAGATCGCCGAGATCATGGGGATCCCCATCGGCACCGTGATGTCCCGGCTGCACCGCGGAAGAAGGGCCCTGGAGAAGGCGTTGTGGGAGAAGGCACGGGAGCGGGGGCTTGTCACCGATCGGGTGTGAAGAGGCGTTGCGGCGGGTCGAGGCCTACCTGGATGGGGAGCTGTCCGGGCCCTCGCTCCTCGAGCTCGAGCGGCACCTCGGCCGGTGCGAGCCCTGCCTGGGGCGGACCGAGTTCCGCCGACGCCTGAAGGCCCTCCTCGCCGAGCGCTGCCGCTGCGACGTCCCCGCGCACCTCCCGGCCCGGCTCCGGGCCCTCCTCGACACCTCCGAGGAGGCCTCCGATCCGGACCCACGTGCCTGAGCTTGACAGTAAAGCCATCAGGTTTCCTTGACAGAAGGCCAACAGGTGCCTATCCTCCGGGCTAGGAAAGGAACGGACCGTGGCGGGGGAAGGAGGTGGACCCATGGCCCTGGTTCGCTGGGATCCCTGGCAGGAGATGTTGGCCTTCCAGCGGGAGGCGCAGGACATGTTCCGGCGCTTCCTGGGCGAGGGCTGGGGCACCCGGGCGCTCCGGAGCGTGTGGACCCCGGCCATCGAGATGTTCAACCGCGAGGGTGACCTCGTGATCCAGGCGGAGCTCCCCGGGATCGACCCAGAGAAGGACGTGGAGATCTCCGTGACCGACAACGTCCTCACGATCCGCGGGGAGCGCCACCGCGAGCAGCGCGATGAGGGCAACGGCTACTACCGGTCCGAGGCGCTGTACGGGCGCTTCGAGCGCCAGGTGCTGCTGCCGGAGACGGTGAAGGCCGACGACATCAAGGCCACCTACGACAAGGGCATCCTGGAGGTCGTCGTGCCGAAGGCCGTGCGGCAGCCGGCCACCAAGAAGATCCCCGTGCAGTCCGGCTCGGCCCGCCGCGCGCTCACGGCCCGCGGACGCAAGAAGTAGGAAGGAGCGGCAGGGGTTCCGGATCCGGGGGCGGCCGTCGGGCCGCCCCCCGGCCGTCGGGGTCGGTTGCCGAGGCGGCGGGGCGGGGCGCACACTGCTGCTCCATGAGCCCGGTCCCGCCGCCACCGCCCGTCCCCGACCTGGACTGGCCGGCCGAGCGGGCCCGGGCGTTCTCGACCCGCGTGGCGGACCTGTACGGGGAGCTGCTGGCCGGCCTCCGGGACCTCCCCGTCGGCCGGCGCTGGACGGCCGCCGAGGTCCGGGAGGCCGTGGCCCTGGAGGTCCCGGACGAGCCGATGCCGGAGGAGGAGCTCCTCTCCTACCTCCGGGAGGTCGCGTTCCGGTGGTCCGGGTACCCGGGCCATCCCCGCTTCTACGCCTACATCTCGGGCTCGGGGACCGTCCCCGGCGCGGCGGCCGACCTGCTCGCGGCGGGCATCAACATGAACGTGGGCGGCTGGCAGCTCGCGCCGTCCGCCACGGAGATCGAGCTCCACCTCACCCGGTGGTTCGGCCGGGCCTTCGGCCTGCCGGAGGGCTCCGGCGGGATCCTCACCTCCGGCGGGGCGATGGCCACGTTCGTGGCGCTGAAGGTGGCCCGGGACCGGGCCGCCGGCTGGGACGTCCGCCGGCAGGGCGTCCGCGGCGGGCCGCCCCTCGTGCTGTACCTCTCGACCGAGACCCACGTGGTCTCGGAACGGGCCGCCGACATGCTGGGGCTGGGCACGGCCCACGTCCGGGCCGTGCCCGTGGACGAGGGCTTCCGGATGCGGGTCGATCTCCTCGGGGAGCGGGTGCGGGCCGACCGGGAGGCGGGGCTCCGGCCGTTCGCCGTCGTGGGGACGGCCGGGACCGTGGCCACGGGGGCCGTGGACCCCCTGCCGGAGCTCGCCGACCTCTGCCGGGACGAGGGGCTGTGGTTCCACGTGGACGCGGCCTACGGCGGGCCCGCGGTGCTCGCCCCGGACCTCCGCCCCCTCCTGGCCGGGATCGAGCGGGCCGACTCGATCGCGTTCGACCCGCACAAGTGGCTGTACACCCCGCACTCCGGCGGCTGCGTCCTGGTGCGGGACCTCGAGCACCTGCGCGCGTCGTTCGAGGTGGATCCGACCTACACGATCCAGGACAAGGACCTCACCGGCCACGGGCTCGACCTGGGGCGTCTCGGCCCCCAGTTCTCCCGGGGCTTCTGGGCCCTGAAGGTCTGGGTCTCGCTCCTCGCCCACGGCCGGTCGGCCTACGCCCGCCGCATCTCCCACGACGCCGCCCTCGCCCGGTACCTCGGGGCCCGGGTCGAGGAGCACCCCCGGTTCGAGCTGGCCACCCCGGTGAACCTGTCGATCTGCTGCTTCCGGTTCGTGCCGGAGGGGCTCCCCGAGGGGCCGGGCCGGGAGGGGTACCTGTCGCTCCTCAACCGGCGGCTGATGACCGAGCTCCAGGCCGACGGACGGGCCTACTGCTCGAACGCCGTGCTGGGCGACCGGTTCGTGCTCCGGGCCTGCATCGTGAACCACCGGACCGAGGCCCCGGACCTCGATGCGCTCCTCGAGGCGGCCGAGGAGCTCGGGACGGCGCTCGACGCCTCGCTCCGGCCGGAGGAGCTCCGATCGCCGTGAGCGGCTGGGGCCGGCTCGTGCTGGCGCTCCTCGGCTCGGGGGAGTTCGAGCCCTGGAGCGCGGAGGTGGACCGCTGGTTGTTGGAGCGGGGCCGCCCCGGCGACGGCCGGGTCCTGATCGTCCCCACGGCCTCGGCCCCCGAGGGCGATGCCGTGTTCGACGCGTGGGGGGCGAAGGGGCTGGCCCACTTCGAGGCCCAGGGCGTGCGGGCCGAGGTCCTCCCCCTGAAGACCCGGGCCGACGCCGAGCGCGAGGACGTCGCGGCCCGCCTGGCCGGGGCCTCCCTCGTGTACGTGTCGGGGGGCAACCCCGCGTACCTGGCCCGGACCCTCACCGGGACCCGGTTCTGGCGGGAGCTGGTCGAGGAGCTCCGCCGGGGGGTGGCCTACGCGGGGTGCAGCGCCGGGGTGGCCTGCCTCACCGAGGATACGTTCGATACGGTGGTCGCCGAGCTCGGGCCGGATCTGTGGAAGCCCGGGCTGGGTCTCGTGCGCGACGTGCTGTTCGGCCCGCACTGGGACGTGGTGGACCTGTGGATCCCGGGGGCCCGGGAGTTCATCCTCAACTCCGTCCCCGCCGGTCGGGCCTTCGTCGGCCTGGACGAGGAGACGGCGATGGTGGGCGACGGCCGGGAGTGGTCCGTCCTGGGCCGGGGGGCGGTGCACGTCCTGGCCGACGGTGCCTGGCGGTCGTTCCGGGCGGGGGAGACGTTCCCCCTCCCGCTGACGCTGGCCGGATGATGCCGGCCGGGGGGAGGTGAGGTCGGTGGTGCTCGTCCAGTTCCGGGTGACGGTCCCCGACGTGGACCGGTTCGTCGCGGCGTTCACCACGTGGCGCGACACGTTCGAGCAGGACGGAGCGCGGGATCAGCGCCTGTACCGGAGCGAGTCGAACCCCAACGAGCTGACGATGATGGCCGAGTGGGAGTCGCACCACGCGATGATGGAGTCCTCCGAGCGTCGCGGCGATGCGTTCCAGGAGGACGCCGGGACCGTCGGGTTGGAGTGGGAGACCTGGATCTGGCACCGGTTGAGCTGACGCCCGTCCCTGGCGGAGGGCGCTGATGCCGCGGAGGAACCTCACCCGGGACAGCCCGATCGAGGAGCGAGCCCCGGAGATCGTCCGCCTGCTGTCGGAGGCCTACCCCGAGGCCAGGGTGGCGCTGCGGTTCTCGAACCCGCTGGAGATGCTCGTGGCCACGATCCTCTCGGCCCAGTGCACCGACGAACGGGTGAACCGGGTGACCGAGACGCTGTTCCGCAAGTACCGGACCCCCGAGGACTACCTCCGCGTGCCGGAGGAGGAGCTCGCCCGCGACGTGAAGCCCACGGGGTTCTTCAACCAGAAGACGAGGGCGATCCGGGGGGCCTGCCGACGGATCGTGGAGGAGTACGGGGGGCGGGTGCCCGACACGATGGAGGAGCTCCTCACGCTCCCCGGCGTGGCCCGCAAGACCGCGAACATCGTCCTGGGCAACGCGTACGGCAAGGTCGAGGGGATCGCCGTCGACACCCACGTCCGGCGCCTCGCGCACCGCCTCGGCTTCTCGGGGGAGAAGGACCCGGATCGGATCGAGCGCGACCTGATGCGGCTCGTCCCCCGGGACCGGTGGTTCCACTTCACGTACGTGCTGATCGACCACGGGCGGCAGGTGTGCGTGGCCCGCACGCCCCGGTGCGAGGCCTGCGTCGTGAACCGCCTCTGCCCGTCGAGCAGGGTCTGAGGGTCAGGAGCCGACGGCCAGCCGACGCCGGGCCCGGCGGAGGGCACGCCGCTCGTCCTCCGAGAGGCCCCCCCACACCCCCGCGTCCTGGCCGGTCTCCAGGGCCCACTCCAGGCACTCCACGCGGACCGGGCAGGCCAGGCACACGGCCTTCGCCCGCGCCAGCTGCGAGAGGGCCGGCCCGGTCGAGCCGATGGGGAAGAACAGGTCGGGGTCCTCGTCCCGACAGCGCGCGCGTTCGACCCAGTCCACGCCCCCCTCCCCGCTGGATCTCCGCCCCGCCCCGGCCGGGCCGGAGGTGGCGCGGACTATACTGCGCGGGCTCCGACCCGAGCAACGCGATCCCATGGGCCGATCCGACCTCGACCTCCTGCCGCCGCGGATCGTCGTGGCCCACCGAGGGGCCTCGGCGACCCATCCGGAGAACACCCTCGCCGCCTTCGAGGCGGCGATCCGAGCCGGCGCGCCGATGGTCGAGTTCGACGTCCGGCTCACCGCGGATGGGGTGCCGGTCGTGCTGCACGACCCCGATCTGGCCCGCACGACCGACGGTCGGGGCCTCGTGCACGAGGTGACGGCTGCGGAGCTCCGCCGGCTGTCGGCGGGTCGTCCGGGGGGTCATCGGGAGCCGGTCCCCACGCTGCGGGAGGTCCTGGAGCTGCTGTCGGGTCGGGCCGGAGCCGATATCGAGATCAAGCACCTGCCGGGGGAGCCCGGCCACGAGCCGGGCCGGGAGGCGGCGCTGGAGGCGGCCCTGGCCGAGCTCGAGGCCGTGGGGTTCTCCGGCCCGCTCGTCGTGACCTCGTTCAACCCGGCCACGATCCGGCGGTGCCGGGCGCTCGCCCCCGACGTCCCCACCGGCCTGCTCACCACGGCCTCCGTGGACGTGGACGACGCGCTCCGGCTGGCCACGGCGGACGGCCACGACCTCCTGCTCCCCGAGGTCGGCGCCGTCCTGGCGGCGGGTCCGGCCTTCGTGGAGCGGGTCCACGCCGCCGGGCTCCGCCTGGGGACGTGGACGGTGGACGATCCGGGCACGATCCGGTCGCTCTTCGCCTGGGGCGTGGACGCGGTGGCCACGAACGACCCGGCGGGGGCCCTCGCCGGGCTCGACGCGTGATGCTCCGCCGCCGGCGACCGCCCGCGGACCTGCGGGCGCCCCTGGAGGCGTTCGGGATGGTCGTCGGCCACGTGGAGCGGGCCGCGGACGCCCTCACGGCCACGATCCCCACCACGCGCCTGCCCGGACGGCCGCTGGCCGACGCGCTGCTCGTGTTCGAAGAGGAGCTCCGGGCGGCCCTCGATGCGATGCCCGGCTGGCGGCACCCGGCGCTGGAGGAGGCCTGGGCCGGGTGCCACGATGCCCTGGAGGAGGCGCTGACCTCGGCGGAGCGCCTGCGGCTGGAGGGGGGGCACCCCCCCGGCTTCGAGGAGCTGGTGGGGGCGGTGAGCGACCTCCTGGCGCCGCTCGACGCGTTCCAGGGAGCGGCCGAGCGGTTCCGGCGGTTGCGGGCCTAGCGGGGGACCCGGAAGGGGAGGATGGCAGGCCGGGCCCGCTCCCCGTCGCCGTTCCGAGCCCGGATCCGCACCTCGTACCTGCCGGGGGTGCGGGGGAGGGGATCCCCGGTGCCGTCCCAGGTCAGGGCGAGCCGCTCCCCGGTGGCGGGGGGGAACGTGGCCACCCGGGCCCCCGACCGATCGAAGGCCGCCACCGACCACGTCAGGGGCCCGGAGGCCCCGGCCCGGATCCGGAGCCTGGTCACGTCCGGCGTGAGCCGGGTCGTGGACAGCCGGGGCCGGTAGATCTTGGGGAGCCCGGTCCTGGCCACGGCGTCCCGGAGGCCGGGGAGGCGCCGGTAGACCGCGTCGCCCGGGCACGCGGTGAGGCCGGTGTCCCGATGGCCGGCGATCACGGGCAGACGGACGACCGTCCCGGCGGCGAACCGGTTGTTGTCCCCGCCCCCGGACGTCATCCAGGTCCGGCCCTTCGGCGGCAGGTGCGCCACGTCCAGGCGCCAGGCCAGGAGCCGGCGGAGGGCGCGCATCGCCGCCCGGGGCGGGGCCCGGGTCTCGAAGTTCCCGATCAGCGAGACGGAGAAGCTCCCGGTGTTGAAGCCCTGCTGCGCGGCCCCCACCACGGGGAGCGTGGGGCCGCCGGAGCGTCCCTCGTAGATCCTCCCGAAGCGATCGATGAGGAAGTTGTAGCCGATGTCGCACCATCCCCGGCCGTTGGTGTGGTAGGCGTAGATGGCCCGGACGACGTCGTCGGCCTCCGCTCGCGAGTAGTCGTTCCGGCCGGCCGTGTGGTGGACGAACCCCATCCGGAGCTCGTCCGCCACGTCCGGGGTGCAGTTCAACAGCCGAGGGTCCGCCCCCCACTCCTCCCGCGTCACGAGCGCGGGGTCCCGGGTGGCGGCGCTGGCGGGGGGCAGGCCGGCCGTCGGGTCCGGCGGGGCGGTGCCCGGACCCGCCGCCGTCCCGGAGGGGTTGATGAACACGACCCGGGGATGGGCCAGGACGGTTCCGGGGGGCAGGCTCAGCCGCACGACGGCGCACCGGCCCCCGCCGGTCCAGAGGAGGTTCGTGCCCTGGGCCCCCGGGCGGAACTCGGCGGTCCCCGGGTCGGGGCCGCCCTCGGCCGGGAGCGTGGCCCGCCCCTCGCCCAGCCGCACGCCGACCCGGACCGTCCCCCCTCGATCCTGCTCCCACACGACGCCCAGGGCCGTGGCCCACATCGGGGCGCAGGCCCGGACGGCGCGACTGCGGCTCCGGGTGGCGGCCACCAGCCGTCCGTCCGGCGCGAGCGACAGGCCGGGCCCGACGGGGAGGAGCGACCGGAGGGGGAGGGGGACGGCTCGGACCACGGTGGGCGGGGTCCCTCCCCCGGCACCGGGGAAGGGAAGGCCGCCCGTCGCCAGGACGAGCGCGGTCACCGATGCGAGGGCGAACCTCGCCGGTCGGATGAGACGTCCTCGTTCAGCCATGGGGGACCGGCGGACCGGTCCGCACGCTTGTATCGGTTCGAGGAGCGGGCGGGCAAGCGGTCGTTCGGGGGACGCCCGGCCGGCCGGGCCGCGGTCAGGACCCGCCGGTGAAGCCCCTGTTCGAGACGTCCTCGAACGGTCGGGTCGTGTTCTCGCCGAGCAGCGTCACCGCGACCACGATGACGGCGGCGATCAGCGCCAGCATCAGCCCGTACTCGATCGCCGTCGCCCCGCGCGCATCCGCCAGGCGCGTTCGCATCCGCCACCAGGTGACCTGTGCCTTCACGATCGTGTGGAGCACCACGGACGTGGACCTCCTCCGGCCCGGGGCCGGTTCTCGGTCCCGGTAGCCTACGACGGACGTGCCTCCCTCCGGAATCACCCGCTCGGGGGGCACCCCGCCCTCCCCGCGGGGGAGCCCGAAGGGCCTAGCATCGACCCCGTGCCCGCCGACGAGCTGGCCGCCCTCACCGCGGAGATCGTGGCCTGCCGGGCCTGTCCCCGGCTGGTGGCCTGGCGGGAGCGGGTGGCCCGGGAGCGGACCCGGCGGTTCGCCGACCAGGAGTACTGGGGGAGGCCGGTGCCGGGGTTCGGCGATCCCGGCGCCCGGGTCCTGGTGGTCGGGCTGGCTCCGGCCGCCCACGGCGGGAACCGCACCGGGCGCATCTTCACCGGCGATCGCTCGGGGGACTTCCTGTTCGCCGCGCTCCATCGAACCGGGTTCGCGAACCGACCGGTGTCCGTGGGCCCGGGCGACGGCCTCCGTCTGCGCGGGGCGTACCTCGCGGCCACGGTGCGCTGCGCCCCGCCCGGCAACCGGCCGTCCCCGGAGGAGCGGGACCGATGCCTCCCGTACCTGGTCCGGGAGCTGCGGCTCCTCCCGCGGGTCCGGGTGCTGGTCGCCCTGGGGGCCTTCGCCTGGGACGGGGCCCTCCGGGCCCTGGCCGGCCTGGGCCACGGGGCGCGCCCCCGTCCCCGGTTCGGTCACGGCGCCGAACACCGCGTCGGTCCGTACGCGCTGCTCGGGAGCTACCACCCCAGCCAGCAGAACACGTTCACCGGCACGCTGACCGCCCCCATGCTGGACGGCGTGCTGCTCCGGGCCCGCGTCCTGGCCGGGCTCCCGCCGCCTAGCCCTCGTCCTCGCTCTCGGACCGGAGGCGCTGCCGCCGGGCGTCGAACCGCCGGATCACCGGGAGGTAGTTGAGCTCCAGGATCAGCACGACGAGCACCGCGGTGGCGACGCCCAGGAGGTAGTCGCCGGCCCCGCACAGCACGCCCACGGCGGCGGCCGCCCAGGCGGACGCGGCGGTGGTGAGCCCGTGGACCGTCCCCCCCTCGGCCCGGAAGATCAGGCCGGCCCCCAGGAACCCGACCCCGGTGACGATCCCCTGGATGATGCGGTCGGTCCCGAACCGGTCCACCTGCAGGGCGGTGAAGGCAGCGGCGCCCAGCGCGACGAGGGCGAACGTGCGCTCGCCGGCCGGCTTGCCCCGGAACTCCCGCTCCCAGCCGACGCCGTACCCGAGGACGGTGGCCAGGACGATCCGGGCGAGCAGTTCCCACTCCTGCATACGCCCACGCTAGCTCAGCCCACGTGCGCCGTCGCCCCCGCGGGCTCGTATCGCGCAACCGCGCCTATCCTGGGACCGTGCGCGGTCATCGGATGCTCCGGGTGCCGGTCGAGCAGGACCCGCGACCCGTGGGTCGGCGCACCGTGCGGCGGGTCATCGCCACGTTCCGCCCCTACCGGGGCAAGGTGGCGCTGGTCGGCCTGGCGATCGTGGTGAGCTCGGGCCTGGGGGTCGTGAACCCCCTGATGATCGCGGCCATCTTCAACGACGCGCTGTTCGGTCCGACCCGGGGGCCCGCCGCGGGGATGTGCGCCGGCCGACCCTGCCCCAACCTGCCGCTCCTGTACCTGTACGTGGGCATCATGGTCGTGGTCCCCATCGTCACGGGGCTCATCGGGATCGCCCAGACCTACCTCTCGAACCTCGTCGGCCTGCGGGTGATGCAGGACCTGCGGAACTCGCTGTACGCGCACCTGCAGTTCATGCCCCTCCGGTTCTTCACCACGACGCGGACCGGGGAGATCCAGTCGCGCCTGGCCAACGACGTGGGCGGCGTGCAGACCGTGGTCACCGACACCGCCTCCAGCGTGCTCTCCAACGTCGTCGTCATCGTGAGCTCGCTGATCGCGATGCTCGTGCTCTCGGTCCCCCTCACGATCCTCTCGCTCGGGATGACGCCGCTCTTCGTCTGGCTCACGGCGAAGGTGGGGCGGGCCCGGCGGGAGGTGGCCACGAACACGCAGCGGACGCTGGCCGACCTCACCGCGGTGACGGAGGAGACCCTGTCGGTCTCGGGGATCCTGCTCTCGAAGGCGTTCGGGCGGCAGCGGCACGAGATCGGGCGGTTCCGGACGGAGAACGAGCGGCTCACCGACCTCCAGATCCGACAGACGATGATCGGGCGGTCGTTCTTCGCGCTGGTGGGCACGTTCTTCTCGATCACCCCGGCCCTCGTCTACCTGGTCGCGGGGTGGGTGAACAGCCGGAACCCCCTGGACCTGATCTCGGCCGGCGACATCGTGGCCTTCACGACCCTCCAGTCCCGCCTCTTCTTCCCCATCGGCTCGATGCTCCAGGTCTCCACCGAGGTGCACTCCTCGCTGGCGCTGTTCGACCGGATCTTCGAGTACCTCGATATGCCGCACGAGATCGCGGACGCGCCCGACGCCGTGTCCCTGGCCCCGTCCGAGGTCCGCGGCCGGATCCGGTTCCGGGACGTGTGGTTCCGCTACGAGCCGGGCGACGCCGCCGTCCCCGCGTCCCCCGATCCGGGCGACGCGCCGCCCCTCGGCGACGGCGACCGAGGGAGGCGAGAGTGGACCCTCGAGGGCGTGGACCTGGAGATCGAGCCCGGCCAGCTGGCCGCGCTGGTCGGACCGTCCGGTGCCGGCAAGACCACGATGACCTACCTCGTGCCTCGCTTCTACGACGTGGCCCGGGGGGCCGTGGAGATCGACGGGACCGACGTCCGCCGGATCCGCCTGGACTCGCTCGGCGAGATCATCGGGATGGTCACCCAGGAGACCTACCTGTTCCACACGACGGTCCGCCGGAACCTCCTCTACGGCAAGCCGGACGCCACGGACGAGGAGCTGGAGGCGGCGGCCAGGGCCGCGTTCATCCACGACCGGATCATGGAGCTCCCCGACGGCTACGACACGGTGGTGGGGGAGCGGGGCTACAAGCTCTCCGGCGGGGAGAAGCAGCGGCTGGCGATCGCCCGGGTGATCCTGAAGGACCCCCGCATCCTGATCCTCGACGAGGCCACGTCGTCCCTCGACACGACCTCCGAGCGGCTGGTGCAGGAGGCGCTCCGGCCGCTGATGCGGGGGCGGACGACGCTCGCCATCGCCCACCGCCTGTCCACGATCCTGTCCGCCGACGTGATCTTCGTGCTGGACCGGGGGCGGGTGGTGGAGCGGGGGACCCACGCCGAGCTCGTGGAGCGGGGCGGCCTGTACGCCCGGCTGTACGAGCAACAGTTCCGAGGTGGGCTGGTGGAGGCGGAGTGCGAGGACGGCCTGGTCCTGGCCTCCGGCGAGGTGGTCCGGACGACGAGCGGGCCGGCACAGGGCTAGCCGAGCCGCTTGGCGTAGGTGAGCAGGACGAAGCCGTCCTCGAACACGCGGTCGGGCCACCGCTCGAACCCCAGGGCCTCGTACATCCGCTGGGCGGCCCGCATCCGCTGGGTCGTGTGCAGCGTGAGGAGCGTCTTGCGCCTCCGTCGGGCCTCCTCCTCGCACGCCGCCATCAGGGCCCGGGCCACCCCGCGCCGACGGGCCTCGGGGTGCACGCCGAGCATCCGGACGTGCGCCTCCTCGGGGGGGAGGGGTGCATCCTCGGGGTCCACCCGGCCCTCCACCTCGAGCGTGGCGCTGCCCAGGATCCGGCCGTCCTCCACCGCCACCAGCACGAGGGCCCGGCCGGCCCTCCCGGCCACGTCGGCCACGCGGTCCAGGTACCCCTCCCACGACGCCTCGCCGGGGCGGACGAACTCCGCGTAGGCCTCGCGCACGACGCGCCCCGCATCCTCGTACTCCTCCGGCCTGGCCGGCCGCACCTCGAGGGCCATGGCCCAAGGCTAGCGCCCCATGGCCCGCCGGCCGGTGGAGCGCGGCCCGCGTCCTCCGTCAACCTGGTTGACCGGCGGGCGGTGCCGGGGCACGATGGGGCGGTGCAGGAGACCGCGCTCGCCCGCCTGCTCCTGGAGGGCCACCGGGTGCTCGCGAGCGAGGTGGGCGAGGCCCTCAGCGAGCGGGGGTTCCCCGAGCTCCGCCCCGGGCACCTCGCCGTGTTCCTGAACATCGATCGGCGCTCCGGCACCAGGCTCACCGAGCTGGCCCGTCGGGCCCGGATGTCGAAGCAGGGGATGATGATCCTGGTGGACGACCTGGAGGAGCGGGGCTACGTCCGCCGGGTGCCGGACCCGGAGGACGGGCGGGCCAAGGTGGTCCGGCTCACGGCCCGGGGGCGTCGCTGCGCCGCCGAGGCCCGCCGGGCGGTGAGCGCGGTCGAGTCCCGAGCGCGCCGGCAGCTGGGGGACCGGCGGTTCGAGCTGCTCCGGGAGGCCCTGGAGGAGCTCGTGGCGGCGGAGGGGGGCGAGGTGGCGTGACGGGCTCGGAGCTGGCGGAGGCCGTCCGGGCCCGCCTGGACCAGCTGGCCCGGGAGGACGTCCCCCGGCGGATCTGGCGGGGCGATCACACGGTGTGGCGCCCCGAGCCCGAGGAGATCGCCGACCGGCTCGGCTGGCTCGGCGTCCACGAGGCGATGCGGGAGCGGATCGCCGAGCTGAAGGCGTTCGCCCGGGACCTGGCCGCCGAGGGCGTCCGGAGCGCCGTGCTGGCGGGGATGGGGGGCTCGAGCCTGGCGGCCGAGACGTTCCGCGAGACCTACGGCGTGGCGCCGGGGTGCCTCGATCTCCGGGTCCTGGACACGACCCACCCCGACGAGCTGGCGGCGGTGGGCCTCGATCCGGAGGCCACCCTGGCCGTGGTGTCGAGCAAGTCGGGCACGACGCTCGAGACCCGGGCCCACCTGGACTGGCTCTGGGAGCGGATGCCCCGTCCGGAGCGGTTCGTGGCCATCACCGACCCCGGCACCCCGCTCGCCGGGATCGCCGAGGAGCGGCGGTTCCGCCGCACGTTCTCGAACCCGCCCGACATCGGCGGCAGGTTCTCGGCGCTCTCCCTCTTCGGCCTCGTCCCGGCGGCGCTGATCGGCGCCGACCTGGAGGAGCTCCTGGACGGGGCGGCGGAGGCGGCGAAGGCGTGCGGCGAGGACGTCCCCGCCGACCGG
>DATLZP010000056.1:0-2146 GCA_035573935.1 Actinomycetota bacterium | reverse complement strand
GGGGAGGCTGCGGCGGGCGGAGGCCATCATCCTGTCGATGACCCCGGAGGAGCGGCGGGAACCCGCTATCATCGGCGGCAGCCGGCGGGCCCGGATCGCCCGGGGCTCCGGCACCACGACCTCCCAGGTGAACGAGCTGCTCCGGGAGTTCGAGCAGGCCCGGAAGATGATGCGGAGCCTCGTGGGCCCGGGGAAGGGCCACCGGGGGCGGGGCGTCCCCGGGCTGCCCGGGTTCCCCGGACGCCCGTGAGGCCGACGAGGAAGGCGAGCGATGGCGACGAGGATCAGGCTGATGCGGATGGGGGCGAAGAAGCGGCCCTCCTACCGGGTCGTGGTGGCGGACCAGCGGAGCCCCCGCGACGGACGGTTCATCGAGAACATCGGGCGGTACCACCCGCTGGAGGACCCCTCGGTGATCGAGATCGACGAGGAGCGGGCCCTCCACTGGCTCCGGGTGGGGGCCCAGCCCAGCCAGCCGGTCCGCGTCCTGCTGGAGAAGACCGGGATCTGGCAGCGCTTCCGGGGCGAGGGGAAGGAGGAGCCGGCGGCCTCCTGAGCCCCGCCGGCGCCCCGAGGATGGACGGCCTGCGGGAGCTGGTCGCGTTCCTGGCCCGCGAGCTCGTGGAGGACGAGGACGCGGTGGCCGTCACGGCGGAGGAGGACGAGCGGGGGGTGCTCCTCAGGTTGAAGGTGGCCGCCGACGACATGGGGAAGGTGATCGGCCGCGGCGGCCGCACCGCCCGGGCCATCCGGCAGGTCGTCCACGCCGCCGCGGTGAAGCAGGGCCTGCGGGCCCACGTGGAGATCGTCGACGCCTAGATGCGCGAGCCGACCGTCGTCGTCGGCCGGATCACGCGGGCGCACGGGATCGGGGGAGAGGTCGCGGTGCTCGTGCTGTCCGAGACGCCCGAGCGGTTCGCCACCGACGCCGTGGTGTACCTGGAGGATGGTCGGGCGCTCACGGTGGAGCGGACCAGGCCCCACGGCGCCCGCCTCCTCGTCAAGTTCCGCGAGGTCCCGGACCGGAGCGCGGCCGAGGCCCTCCGGGGCCGGGACCTGGTGATCCCGGAGTCGATGCTCCCCGCGCTCCCGGAGGGCTCGTGGTGGCCCCATCAGATCGAGGGGTGCGAGGTCGTCACGGAGGCTGGGCGCCCGCTGGGGACGGTGGTGGAGGTCGTCTCGAACCCGGCGAACGACGTGTGGGTGGCCCGGTCGGACGAGGGGGAGACGCCGATCCCGGTGCTCCGCGAGGTGCTGGTGTCGGTGGACGTCGAGGGGAAGCGGATCGTGGTCCGGGAGGTCCCCGGGCTCACCGGGCCCGAGGCGTAGGGGGCGCCGGTCCCCGCCCGCTCGTCGCGTCCCGCGGGGAACCCATCGGCCCCCCGCGGGGTAGAGGGGGCGTGCGGGCGGTGCGGGTGGCGACGGCCTTGGCGGCGGCCCTGGCCCCGCTCGTCGGGGCCGCGGGAGCGGGGGCGAAGATGCCCTACCACTCGATCCGGGTCCACCCGCGGGCCGTCCCGCCGGGGGAGGAGGTCCGGGTCGTCGTCCGCTTCTTCCGGGACCAGGATCGGTCCCGGCCCGCCCCGGGCGTCGCGCCCTCGTGGCTCTTCCTGATCCCGCTCGACGCGGCGGGGCGCCCGGTCGTGGCCGACAAGGTGCGGTTGCGGTTCGAGGCGGTCACCCGGAGCCGGTACCTGGCCCGGGTCGTGCCGCCCCATCCGGGGACGTGGTGGGTGGTGGGCTGGCCGTCGAACGGCGTCGACCCCCCCTCGGCCCCGGAGGCTCGGGGGTTCACCGGCACCGTGGCCCTGCGGGTCCTCGGGACGGAGGGCCGCGCCCGGGGGGCGCCCGGGCGCCTCGCCGGGGAGCTGGCGGTCGCCGGGAGCGCCGTCCTCGTCGCCGTCGGCGCGGCCCTGGTGCTCCGCCGCCGGGCGGCCGTCGCCGCGCGATAGCCTGCCCGCGTGCGGATCGACGTGCTCACGATCTTCCCCGAGATCTTCGCCTCCCCGCTGCGAGCGAGCCTCCTGGGGAAGGCCATCGCGGCGGGCCTGGTGGACGTCCGCGTCCACGACATCCGGGCCCACGCCAGCGACCGGCACCGGTCGGTGGACGACGAGCCCTACGGCGGGGGACCGGGGATGGTGAT
>DATLZP010000055.1:0-3124 GCA_035573935.1 Actinomycetota bacterium | reverse complement strand
CACACCCCGTTCTTCAACGGCTACCGGCCCCAGTTCTACTTCCGGACCACCGACGTGACCGGGGAGATCAAGCTCCCCGAGGGCGTGGAGATGGTGATGCCCGGGGACAACGTGGAGATGCAGGTGGAGCTGGAGAAGCCGATCGCCATGGAGGAGGGCCTCCGCTTCGCCATCCGGGAGGGCGGCCGCACCGTGGGGGCCGGCCGGGTCACGAAGGTCGTGAAGTAGGAGCCGGGGAGCGATGCCGAAGACCGACAACCGCCCGAAGATCACCCTGGCCTGCACGGAGTGCAAGCGGCGGAACTACCACACGGTGAAGAACCGGCTGAACGACCGGGACCGGCTGGAGCTCAAGAAGTACTGCCGGTGGTGCCGCCGGCACACGCCGCACCGCGAGACGCGGTAGGTCAGCCGACCAGCTCCGTCCTACCGGGCCGCCCGGGGGGCCGGACCTTCCCGTAGCGGATGGCCACCAGGAGCGCCTCGAGCTTCGAGTGCACGCCGAGCTTCGTGAGGATGTTCTGCAGGTGGGTCCGGACGGTGTTCCGGCTCATCCCCAGGGCCCGGGCGATCTCGTCGTTCCCCCGACCAGCCGCCACCTCCTGGAGGACCTGCAGCTCCCGGGGCGTGAGCCGCTCCACCCGGCGCTCCAGCTCGTCGTCGCGGGACCGTCGGCGACGCAGGTGGCGGAGGGATTCCTCCACCACCACCTCGTCGTGGATCGGCTCCCCCCGGGACGCCCGGCGCACGGCCTCGGCCAGATCCAGCACGCCGTGCGACCGCAGGATGCAGCCGCTGGCCCCGGCCTGGAAGGCCCGGGCCAGGGCGAGCGGATCGTCCTCCCCCGAGAGCACGATCACCCGGGCCCCGGGGTGCTCCGCCCGGATCCGCCTCGTGGCCCGCGCCCCGTCCATCCCGGGCAGGTCCAGGTCGAGCAGGACGACGTCCGGACGGTGGCGGGCGGCCGCGTCCGCCATCCGCGAGGGATCGGTCACGACCTCCACCACTTCGAGGTCGGCCTCCCGGGCGAAGGCGAGCTCCAGCGCCTCGCCGAACGTCCGGTGGTCCTCGACGATCAGGACACGGATGGGGGTGGTCCGGGTGCGGGCCATCGCCCGGAGGATAGGACGGACCCGAGGGCGATTCACGCACCTGTCCGTAGCACGTTCGGCCGATGCCCCCCGGCCAGCCGGGGGAGGGTCGTTGGCGTCCGGTGGGGCGTCCGCTACGGTGCCCGGCGGTGAACCAGGCCGTCGAGGGGAAGGCGTATCCGCCGGTCCGCTACGAGGTGACGACGGAGGCGGTGCGGGCGTTCGCCGCCGCCGTGGGGGAGGATCCCGACCGGGTGCCGCCCACGTTCCTCACGGTCCCGGAGATGACGGCCCTGGCGCAGGTCGTGGCCGACCCCGACCTCGGGATCGACTTCTCGAGGGTCGTGCACGGGGAGCAGGCGTACGAGTGGCGCCGGCCGGTCCTCCCGGGGGACGTCCTCTCGGCCGCCCCCCGGATCGAGCGGATCCGTTCCCGCGGGGGGCACGCGTTCCTCACGGTGGAGACCGAGATCCGCGACCGGGCCGGTGAGGTCGTCGCCCTCGCCCGGTGCACGTTGATCGAGCGGGGGACGGGGTGAGCCTGCGGTTCGAGGACCTGGCGGAGGGCCAGGAGGTGCCCCCCCTCGCCCGGACCCTCGGCCGGGAGGACCTGGTCCGGTACGCGGAGGCGTCGGGGGATCGGAACCCGCTGCACCTGGACGACGAGGCCGCTCGGCGGGCGGGGTTCCCCGGCGTGATCGCCCACGGGATGCTCACGATGGGTCACCTTGCGACGTGCCTCACCCGGTGGGCGGGCGGCGCCGAGCGCCTCGAGCGGCTCGCGGCGCCGTTCCGGGCGCCGGTCCTCCCCGGAGACACGATCGTGGCCGGGGGCCGTGTGCGGAGCCTGGACCCCGCCGGCCGGCGGGCCGTGCTGGAGGTCTGGGTGACGGTGCAGCGGGCGGGGGGCGCGGAGCACGCCATCCGTCGGGGCGAAGCCGTGCTCCGTCTCTGACGGCCCCGGCGTAACCTGGGCCGGGGGGACGGTGTCCAACCGGTGGTCGACGGCCAGGTCTCACGGGAGCTGCTCACCGCGTGCCGACGGGGCGACCCTCGCGCGCTGGAGGAGCTGGTGCGGCGGACCCATCGCCGCGTCTACGCGCTCGCCCACCGCCTGGTCGGCGACCCCCACGAGGCCGAGGACGTGACCCAGGAGGCGTACCTGCGGATGTTCCGGGGCCTGGCCGGGTTCCGGGAGGAGGCGAGGTTCGAGACGTGGATGCACCGGATCGTCACGAACACGGCGTTCAACCAGCTGCGACGGCGGGGACGCTTCGGGGAGGTGCTCCAGGACGAGGTCCTGGACGTCCCGGGCCCGGACACCGCCGCGCCGGTCGCCACGGAGCGCGAGGAGCTGGAGCGGGCGCTGGCCCGGCTCCCGGTCGGTCAGCGCACGGTCCTCGTCCTGAAGGACGTGTACGGCCTGTCGTGCCGGGAGATCGGGGAGGAGCTCGGGATCGAGGAGGGCGCGGTCAAGGTGCGCCTGCACCGGGCCCGGAAGCGGCTCCGGGGGGAGCTGGCGGGCCCTCCCGGGGGAGGTGGCCAGGATGACGTGTGAGGAGGTCCGGGCGCTGCTGCCCGCCTACGTGGACGGCGACGCCGAGCGGGCCGCGGAGGTCGACGCCCACCTGGCCTGGTGCGGGGGGTGCCGGGGCGAGCTCGCCGCGTACCGGCAGGTGAAGAGGACGCTCGCCTCCCTCCGGGAGGAGGGGGCACCCCCGGGGCCCCACCTCCTGGACCGGCTGGTGGCCCTCATCCCCGCCCCATCGCTACTCGACCGGGTCCGGCTGAACGTCTACGACCACCCGTCGCTGTACGTGGCGGCGCTGGGGGTGGGCGCCGCGTTCCTGCTCTGGCGCCGGGTCCGGGCGGTCCGGGCCGCGACGGCCTAGTCCGTAGTGCCCACGTTCAAGCCGGACACCGGAACCTCCCACAACAGAGGAGGAGCCAGGGGCATGCTCCCCCCGTTGAGAGAGCACTCGACGGGAAGGAGACGCCCTTGGCTCCGGCGACGAGTCTGGCACGCCTGCGCA
>DATLZP010000054.1:0-4033 GCA_035573935.1 Actinomycetota bacterium | reverse complement strand
ACCGACCGGAGCTCCTGATCCTCGACGAGCCCACCGTGGGGCTCGATCCGCTGATGCAGGAGGAGTTCCAGCGGCTGGTGGCCGAGGATCTCCGCCGGATGTTCCCGAGCTTCCGGGACGTCCCCCTGGTCTCGGCCTGGGGCGGGCCGATCGACGTGTCGGGCCTGCACCTGCCGTTCTTCGGATCGAACGGGGCAGGGAACGTCCACCACGGGATGGGCTACACGGGCAACGGCGTGGGCCCGGCCCACCTGGGGGGCAAGATCCTCTCCCGGCTGGTCCTCGGCGTGCGGGATCGGTACACGGAGCTCCCCCTGGTGCGCAGGGAGCCGATGCGCTTCCCGCCCGAGCCCGTCCGCTCGCCCGGCGTCTTCGTGGTGAACCGGGCCATCCGGCGGAAGGACGACCAGGAGCTGGCGCGGGGCCGGGCCAACCCGGTCGTGTCGTTCGTGGCCCGCCTCCCTCGCCGGCTCGGGTACAACCTGGGACCCTAGCGGGCCATGGCGGAGCCCGTGATCGAGACCGAGGGCCTGACGAAGTCCTACGGGAAGCGACGGGGCATCGTCGACGTCTCCCTCGTGGTGCGCCGGGGGGAGGTCTTCGGCTTCCTGGGTCCCAACGGGGCCGGGAAGACGACCACGATCCGGACCCTGCTCGACCTGATCCGTCCCACGGGCGGGACGGCCCGGATCTTCGGCCTGGACAGCCGCCGCGATTCGCTCGAGATCCGGCGGCGGGTCGGCTACCTCCCCGGCGAGCTCGCGCTCTGGGAGCGGATGACGGGCGCCGAGCTCCTCGCGTTCCTGGGCGAGCTGCGGGGGGACGTGGACCGGCGCTCCATCGCCGAGCTGGCCGACCGCCTGGAGTGCGACCTGTCCGTGCGGATCGGCTCGCTCTCCCACGGCTCGAAGCAGAAGATCGCCCTGATCCAGGCCTTCATGCACCGACCGGAGCTCCTGATCCTCGACGAGCCCACCGTGGGGCTCGATCCGCTGATGCAGGAGGAGTTCCAGCGGCTGGTGGCCGAGGCCCGGGCCGAGGGGAGGACCGTCTTCCTCTCCTCCCACATCCTCCGTGAGGTGGAGCGGACCTGCGACCGCGTGGGGATCATCCGGGAGGGACGCCTCGTGGCGGTGGAGGACATCGGCGATCTGCGGGCCCGGGAGCTCCGGGTCCTGGACCTCCGCTTCGCCCGGCCCGTGCCGGCCTCCGCGTTCCTGGGGCTCCCCGGGATCCAGGAGGTCGAGGCGCAGGGGGACGGGATCCGCCTCACGGTGGCCGGCCCCCTCGACGCCGCGGTGAAGGCGGCCGCCCGCTACGAGGTGGTCGACCTCACGAGCCACGAGCCCGCGCTCGAGGAGATCTTCCTCCGCTTCTACGGGGGCCGGGATGGCGCGTGAGCTGCCCCTCCGGCGGACCCCGCTCGCGCTCCGGAGCATCGGGGGGAAGGTCTTCCACGATCAGCGGCGGTCGCTCCCCTGGTGGCTCGGGGGCATCGCGGCGCTCGTCCTCTCGTACGCGTCGTTCTGGCCGAGCGTCCGGGAGAGCGGGGAGCGGTTCAACGAGTTCGTGGAGCGGGCCCCGGGGTGGATCCGGGACCTGATCGGGTCCCCCGACTTCGCCACCCCGGAGGGATACATCCGCTCGGAGCTGTTCGCGCTCACGCTCCCGATCCTCCTGCTCGTCTACGGGATCGGACTGGGCGCCCGGGCCATCGCCGGTGAGGAGGAGCGGGGGTCCCTCGACCTGCTGCTCTCCACGCCGGTCCGCCGACGGCGGGTGGTGGTGGAGCGGTTCGCGGCGCTCGCCGGTGGGCTCCTGCTGCTCTCGGCCACGGCCTGGGCGGCGATCCTCGTCCTCGGCCCGCCGTTCGACCTCCGCCTCGATCCGGGCGGCGTCGCCGCCACCTGCCTCCTCGCGTCCCTCCTGGGGCTCGCCCTGGGATCGGTCGCGCTGGCCGTGGGCGCCGCCAGCGGGCGCCGGACGCTCGCCGCCGGGGTCGCCGCGGCGGCCGCGCTCCTCTCCTTCCTCGTGCACACGTTCGGCTCGTCGGTGGGCTGGCTGCGCCCGCTCCGGTGGGCCTCGCCGTTCCACTCCTACGCGGCCCACGACCCGCTGCTCGAGGCGTTCCACCCCCTGGACGCCGCTGTGCTGGCGGGGATCGCGCTCGTCGCGCTGGCCGTGGCCGTGGTCGCGTTCGACCGGCGCGACGTGGGCGTCGGCTGACGCCGCCGCCCCGGGGAGCCCCCGACTTGACCCCGGCGGTTCAACGCGCGTAGAATTCAACGAACGTTGAACATCGGACGGGGAGGTCGCCATGTGGGCCATCGCCATCAAGGAGTTCCGTCAGCTGCGGCGGGACCGCCGGACCCTCGCCCTCATGGTCATGGCACCCCTGCTCCTGCTCGTGGTGTTCGGGTACGCGGCCCGCTTCGACGTGGAGGAGGTGCCCACGCTCGTCCTGGGCGAGGGAGCGGCGACGGCGGCCGATCGGCTGCCCGACCTGTTCCGGGTGGTGGCGACGCGCCCGGGGGACCGGGGAGACGCCGTGGAGGCCCTGCGCCGCGGGGAGGCGGCGGTGGCGGTGGTGACGGGCCCGACGCCCGAGGTGCTCGTCGACGGGGCCGAGCTGTTCTCGGCCCAGGCCGCGCTGCGGCGCCTCGCCGCCGGGGTGGGCCCGGGCCCGAGCCCCAGGGCTCCGGCGGCGGTCCGGGTGCTGTTCAACCCGGGGCTCGAGACGTCGGCCGTGATGGTGCCGGCGCTCGCCGGGATGATCCTCGTCTTCGTCGGCACGCTCGTCACCAGCCTCGGCGTGGTCCGCGAGCGCCAGGCCGGGACGCTCGAGCAGCTCGCGGTGATGCCGTTCCGTCCGCGGGACGTGTTCCTCGGCAAGGTCGCCCCCTACTTCGTGGTGGCCGCCGCGGACCTCGTGCTCGTGCTCGGGGTCGGGGTGTGGCTGTTCGACGTCCCGTTCCGGGGCTCGCTGGGGGCGTTCGCCCTGGGGGCCCTGCTGTTCCTGTTCGTGACGCTCGGGATGGGGGTGCTGGTCTCGAGCGTCTCGCAGAACCAGGGTCAGGCCATCCAGCTCGCGATGATGCTCCTGCTCCCCCAGGTGCTGCTCTCGGGGATGATCTTCCCGGTCTCCTCGATGGCGGCCGGGGTCCGCTGGATCTCCTACGTCCTGCCCCTCACGTACTTCATCCGCATCGCCCGGGGGGTGATGCTCCGGGCGGCGCCCCTCGATGCCCTGTGGTCGTCGCTCGGCCTGCTCGCGGTCCTGGGGCTCTCCGTGTTCGGCCTGGCCGTCCTCCGGTTCCGGCGCGACCTGGCCCCGGCCCGCCCCGACCGACCACGCCGTCGGGTCCCGGCCGCCGAGGGGGCCCCGTGAGCTGGGGCGTGGCCGGCCTCGTGGTGCGCCACGCGGGACGGCTCTCCGGCATCGACCTCGAGGTGCCGCCGGGCCAGGTCGTGGCGGTGGTGGGACCGGACGGCGCGGGCAAGACCACGCTGCTGCGGGTGATGGCCGGATCCCTCGACCCCGACCGGGGCGAGGTGCGCCGGCCCGACCCCGGTCGGCTCGGCTACGTCTCCGCCGCCTCCGGCGTGTACCCCGACCTCACGGTCGCCGAGAACCTGGCCTTCGCCGCGGCCGCCTACCGGGTGACGGGCCGGGGGGGCCGACGGGAGGCGCTCCTCGCGGCGACCGGGCTGGCGGAGGCCCGCGACCGTTTGGGCGCGGAGCTCTCCGGCGGGATGCGCCGGAAGCTGGGGGTGGCCATGGCCCTGGTCCACCGCCCGGAGCTCCTGGTGCTCGACGAGCCCACCACGGGGCTCGACCCGGCGAGCCGCGTGGAGATCTGGGCCCTGCTGGCGGAGGCCGCGGCCGACGGCGCCGCGGTCCTGCTCTCCACGACCTACCTCGAGGAGGCGGAACGGGCGGCCCGCGTGCTGGTCCTCGAGGAGGGCCGGCCGCTGGCCCAGGGCTCGGCGGAGGAGGTCGTGGCCTCGGTCCCCGGGGCCGTCCTCGAGGCCC
>DATLZP010000053.1:0-3442 GCA_035573935.1 Actinomycetota bacterium | reverse complement strand
ACCTCCACGACGTCGCCGTCCGAGACGAGCAGGCGGGCCCGGAACGTCACCGGGTACTGGACCTGCTCGCCGTCCTCCGAGGTGATCGTGATCCGGCGGGTCTTCTTCTCCTCGTCGTCCTCCACCCGGACCTCGCCGGAGAGCTCGGTGATCAGGGCCTCGCCCTTCGGCCGACGCGCCTCGAACAGCTCCACGACCCGGGGGAGGCCGTGCGTGATGTCCTCGCCGGCCACCCCGCCGGTGTGGAACGTCCGCATCGTGAGCTGCGTCCCGGGCTCCCCGATGGACTGGGCGGCGATGATCCCCACCGCCTCGCCGATATCCACCAGGAGGCCCGTGGCCAGGTTGCGGCCGTAGCACAGCCGGCACACCCCGACCTCGGACTCGCAGGTCAGGACGGATCGCACCGACACGGTCTCCACCCCGGCGTCCACCAACGTCTCCATCAGCTCGTCGTCGACCCGGTCGCCCCGGGAGGCCACCTTCTTCCGGGAGTTGCCCGGGTGCTTCACGTCCTCGGCCAGGACCCGCCCGAAGAGGCTGGTCTCGACGTGGGCGTGGCGGACCCTCGTCCCGTCGGGCCGGACCACGTTGACCCGGACCGGGATGCCGCGGTCCGTGCCGCAGTCCTCCTCCCGGACGATGATCTCCTGGGCCACGTCCACGAGGCGCCGGGTGAGGTACCCGGAGTCGGCCGTCCGGAGGGCCGTGTCGGCGAGACCCTTCCGGGCGCCGTGGGTGGAGATGAAGTACTCCAGGACCGACAGCCCCTCCCGGAAGTTCGACTTGATCGGCCGGGGGATGATCTCCCCCTTCGGGTTGGCCACCAGGCCCCGCATCCCGGCGATCTGCCGGATCTGCATGATGTTCCCCCGGGCGCCCGAGTTGGCCATCATGAAGATGGGGTTGGTGGGGGAGAACCGGGCCTCCATCGCGTCCTTGACCTCGTCGGTGGCCTGGGTCCAGATCTCGATCAGCTCCTGCCGGCGCTCATCGTCGGTGATGATCCCGCGGCGGTACTGCTGCTCGACCTTCTGGGCCCGCCGCTCGTGCTCCTCGAGGATCCGCTGCTTCTCGATGGGGGTCGTGACGTCCTCCACGCCGAGGGTCACCCCGGCCCGGGTCGCGTAGCGGAACCCCAGGTCCTTCAGGTTGTCGAGGACCTGCTCCACCACGGCCCGGTCGTACCGGTGGACGCACTCGTCCACGAACCGGGCCACGTCGCCCTTCAGGACGTGCTCGTTCCGGTACTCGAAGTCGGACGGGAACGCCTCGTTGAAGATCAGCCGGCCGACCGTGGTCTCGATCAGCGGCACCCGGTGATCGGCCTCCTCCTCCCCCGGCTCCGGGAGGAGCTCCGGCGGCAGCGCCTTCCCCGGCACCCGGACCCGGACCACGTCGTGGAGCCCCACCCGCCCGGCGTCCAGGGCCAGGTAGGCCTCCTCGGGGCTGGCGAACCGCGGGACGTCCTCCTCCCGCTCCGGGCGCTCCTTCGCGTACGTGAGGTAGTAGATCCCGAGGACCATGTCCTGGGTGGGGACGGCGATCGGCCGGCCGTGGGCCGGCGACAGGATGTTGTTGGCCGACAGCATGAGGACGCGGGCCTCGGCCTGGGCCTCGGCCGACAGCGGCACGTGGACGGCCATCTGGTCCCCGTCGAAGTCGGCGTTGAAGGCCGTGCAGACCAGGGGGTGGATCTGGATCGCCTTCCCCTCCACCAGCACGGGCTCGAAGGCCTGGATCCCCAGCCGGTGCAGCGTGGGCGCCCGGTTCAGGAGCACCGGGTGCTCCCGGATCACCTCCTCCAGCACGTCCCACACCTCGCGGCGGGCCCGCTCCACCATCCGCTTCGCGCTCTTGATGTTCTGGGCGATCCCCAGGTCCACCAGGCGCTTCATCACGAACGGCTTGAAGAGCTCCAGGGCCATCTGCTTCGGCAGGCCGCACTGGTGGAGCCGGAGCTGCGGGCCGACGACGATCACGGACCGGCCCGAGTAGTCCACCCGCTTGCCGAGGAGGTTCTGCCGGAACCGCCCCTGCTTGCCCTTCAGCATGTCGCTGATCGACTTCAGCGGCCGGTTCCCCGGACCCGTGACCGGCCGGCCCCGCCGGCCGTTGTCGAAGAGCGCGTCCACGGCCTCCTGGAGCATCCGCTTCTCGTTGTTCACGATGATCTCGGGCGCCTGCAGGTCGAGGAGCCGCTTCAGCCGGTTGTTCCGGTTGATCACCCGCCGGTACAGGTCGTTCAGGTCCGACGTGGCGAACCGGCCGCCGTCGAGCTGGACCATCGGTCGCAGGTCGGGCGGGAGCACCGGGATCGCGTCCAGGACCATCCCGAGCGGGGAGTTCCGCCCGTCCACGAAGGACGAGACCACCTTGAGCCGCTTGATCGCCTTTTGCCGCCGGGTGCCCTTGGCCGTGGCGATCTGCTCGCGGAGCGATCCGGCCTCGGCCTCCAGGTCGAGGTCCATCAGGAGCCGCTTGATCGCCTCGGCCCCCATCCCGCCGTCGAAGTAGTCGCCGAAGCGCTCCCGGAGGCTGCGGTAGACCGCGTCGTCGGCCACGAGCTGCTTCACCTGCAGCGACTTGAACGCCGACAGCACCTCGTCGAGGTGGTCGGTCTCCCGCTTCGTGGCCTCGGTGATCCGCTCGATGTCCCGCTGGGCCTCCCGCCGGGCGGCCGAGAGCTGGGCGCCCTTCGCCCCCTCCGTCTCCAGCTCCCGGAGGCGCTCCTCCAGCTCGGCCAGCCGGGCCCGGATCTGCTCATCCCGGTCCGCCTCGAGCTCTCGCTTCTCCTCCTCGATCCGCTGCTCGATCTCGGGGAGGTCCTTGTGCCGGCGCTCCTCGTCGACCCGCGTGATCACGTAGGCCGCGAAGTAGATGATCCGCTCCAGGTCCTTCGGCGCGATGTCGAGCAGGTAGCCGAGGCGGGAGGGGACGCCCTTGAAGTACCAGATGTGCGTGACGGGGGCGGCGAGCTCGATGTGGCCCATCCGCTCCCGGCGGACCTTGGACCGGGTGATCTCCACCCCGCAGCGCTCGCAGATGATCCCCTTGAACCGGACCCGCTTGTACTTCCCGCAGTGGCACTCCCAGTCCCGCGTCGGACCGAAGATCCGCTCGCAGAACAGGCCGTCCTTCTCGGGCTTCAGGGTGCGGTAGTTGATGGTCTCCGGCTTCTTCACCTCGCCGTTGGACCAGGCCCTGATCTGGTCCGCCGTGGCCAGGCCGATCCGGAGCTCATCGAAGTAGTTCACGTCCAGCACCGGCTACCCCTCCCCGGTCACTCGAAGTCCGCGCTGGCCGGCTCCCGCCGGGACAGGTCGATCCCCAGCTCCTCGGCCGCGCGGAAGACGTCCTCGTCGGTCTCCCGCAGCTCGATCTGCTCGCCCGCGGCGGAGCGCACCTCCACGTTCAGGCAGAGCGACTGCATCTCCTTGAT
>DATLZP010000052.1:0-3945 GCA_035573935.1 Actinomycetota bacterium | reverse complement strand
CGTCACGGCGCAGGCCGCCGCGAGCAGGAGGAGGGGGGCGGCGATCTTCCGCACGACACTCGATTATCCCGGACCGCCGGGCCCCGGGCGGACCGCTCGGGCCTCAGGACCGCTTCCGGGGGAGGTCGAGGAAGGGGAGGGGCACGACCCGGGCCGGCACCCGGGCGTGCTCGCCCTCCACGGTCCACTCCACGGCGAGCTCGGTGCCCGGGGCCTCGTGGCGGCGGTCCACCGAGGCCAGGGCCAGCATGCGCTTGAGCGTGGGGGACCAGGTGGTCGAGGTCGCCCGGCCCACCTGCTTCCCGCCGTCGTGGACCGGGATGGCCTGCCGGATCACGGTGGGGGAGACCTCGGGGGGCAGGCCGTGGCGGGCGAACGCGGCCTCGATCCCCTCCCAGGCGAGCTCCAGGCCCACCAGGCGCCGGGGCGGCCCGCCGGCCGCCCGCTCCGCCTCGAGCGCGCGCTTCCCCACGAAGTCCGCCTTCGACAGGTCCACCAGCCGACCCAGGCCGATCTCGAACGGCGAGTACTCCTGCTCGGGCGAGACCGCGTGGCGGACGCTCGTGTAGTCCACCTCGATCAGGATCAGCCCGGCCTCCACCCGGCAGACGTCGAGGGCCCGGATCCCGGCGGGGCGGATCCCGAAGGGCTCCCCGGCCCGGAACAGCTCGTCCCACACCTCGACCGCGGCCCCGGCGTCCACCCACAGCTCGTAGCCGAGGTCGCCGGTGTAGCCGGTCCGGGTCACGTCCACCTCGATCCCCCCGACCTCGGTCCGCCGCCGCCGGAAGTAGCGGACGTCCGACCAGTCCTGCCGCGTGGCGGCCTCCAGGACGTCCCGGGACCGGGGCCCCTGGAGGGCGAGCGCGGCCAGCTCCTCCGAGACGTCGCGGATCTCGACGTCCAGGCGGTGGGCGTTCAGCGCGAACCACCGGAACGAGGGGTCGGCGGAGGTCCACCGGAACGTGGTTGGGTCGAGCCGGGTCACGGTTCCGTCGTCGATCACCTTGCCCCGCTCGTCGCACCAGGGCGTGTAGAAGACCTGGTCCACGGCGAGCTGCGACACGTCGCGGGTCATCACCCGGTCCACGAGGCGCGGCGCGTCGGGCCCGGAGATCACGTACTTGAACAGCGGCGAGACGTCGATCACCGCGGCCTGCTCGCGGATCGCGTTGTACTCGATGTCGTGGAAGTCGGCGTAGACCTGGGCGGCCAGGTAGCCGGCCCACTCGCCCCAGGCGAGCTTGCGGTTCAGCGCGCTGGTGCGGGGGTGGAACGCGGTGCCGACGCTCATCGAGGTCTCAAGCTGTTCACCAAGAGCCGCTACTCAACACGTAGAACTCCGAGTGATCGCTGACACGGCACCGGACATATGGCGGTTCGTCTCCCACGATCGTGCTGTACGAGCCGGACCACACTCGTGCGCGGCTCCTCCACACAAAGGCAGACAGTAGCCGAGCTGAAACTCGGGTGACAACCACGATCCCTCTTCGACGGGCAAGACAGGGCTCCGCGCTGACAGGTCGGGTGATCGCTCACTCGGTCCAGCGTTCTTGATCGTCGCGCTGCGGCGGACGGCGTCCATCAGCCGGGCGACGTCCGCGATGGCCGCTGTGCCCTACTGGAGCGGTGGAGGCTGGCGGTGCTTGGTGGGGCTGCATGCTGGGCAAGGGGTACCATGGCTCTGTGACCATCGCGTTGAGTCTCCTTCTCATCGTGGGGTGGCTGCGGATCCCTCTTTCGGGTGAGCCTCGATCGCCCGTCTTGGTCGCCACGGCGCCCTTCACATGCTCCATCTACGGCACGCGAGCCAGCGAAACGATCCGAGGAACGCCACGGAACGACGTGATCTGCGCGCGAGGCGGAGATGACCACGTCATCGGACGTCGAGGGGACGACGTGATCCTCGGTGGGCGGGGCGATGACGACATGGAGGCGGGGCGCGGCGATGACCGTGTAGATGGAGGTCCTGGGCAAGATGAAGTGACGGGCGGAACCGGCGATGATCGCATCTGGGGCCGTACCGGGCGGGAACGTATCCTCTCCGGCGATAGGGGGAGCGACGTCATCCGGGCGGGGCGAGGGACGGACTTCTGCCTGGACGGTCGCGATGGCCGTCCCACGGATGTATTGATGGGGGGGCCGGGCAGAGACACCTACCAGGCCGATGAAGGGGATCGGGTCATGTCCGGTGAGAGCGAGCGCCAGTGTGCTCCGATCGGCACTCCGCCTGGATCTCGATGAACCTTCTGCTCGTCGCTGGCACGTGTCCATCGCCAGCGAGTTGTGTCACGCTTCTAGCCTGATCCGCTGACCGGGGGTCGAGGCCCCCGTGGGCGGCTCCCAGGCACCCGGGTACGATGGGCGGCCGTGCGCGGCCGGGGCCGCGCGGGGAGGCTCCGTGGCCGAGCGGTACGACGCGGTGATCGTGGGCGGCGGGCACAACGGGCTCGTCGCCGCCGCGTACCTGGCCCGGGCCGGGGGCCGGGTCGTCGTCCTGGAGCGCCGGCCGGTCTTGGGCGGCGCGGCGGTCACCGAGGAGGTCTTCCCCGGCTTCCGGTTCAGCGTCTTCTCCTACGTGGTGTCGCTGCTCCGCCCGGAGATCATCCGGGAGCTCGACCTCCCCCGCCACGGCTTCGAGGTGCTCCCGCTCGACGGGACGTTCACGCCCCTCGACGGGGACCACCTGTGGCGGGTGAACGACCACGGGCGGACGATGCGCGAGCTCCGCCGGTGGTCGGTGAACGACGCCGAGGCCTACGAGGAGTACGGCCGCCTGATGGTGGACATGGCCCGGTTCATCAAGCCGATCCTCTCGGTCGTGCCGCCCGACCCGGGCCGCTCGAACCCCCTCGACTGGCTGCCGCTGGTCCGCCTGGCCCGGGACTGGCGGGACCTCCCTCAGGGCCTGAAGGCCACGTTCGTGCAGCTCATGACGATGAGCGCGGTGGACTTCCTCGACCGGTGGTTCGAGACCGACCCGCTGAAGGCCACGATGGCGGCCTCCGGGATCATCGGCACGTTCCAGGGCGTCCGCTCCCCGGGCACCGCGTACGTGCTGCTCCACCACTACATGGGGGAGATCGACGGATCCTTCCGGGCGTGGGGGATCCCCCGGGGGGGGACGGGCGGGATCTCGGAGGCCATCGCCTCGGCCGCCCGCTCCTTCGGGGCGGAGATCCTCACCGACGCCCCGGTGGCCCGGATCGTGGTCCGGGACGGCCGCGCGGTGGGGGTGGCCCTGGCCGACGGCCGGGAGTTCGCCGCCCGGCACGTGCTCTCCAGCGTGGACGTCCGCCGGACGTTCCTGGACCTCCTGGAGCCGGGGACCGTGGACGAACGGTTCCTCCGCGAGGTCCGCCGCTACAAGTTCCGGGGCTCCTCGGGGAAGGTGAACCTGGCCCTGGACGGGCTGCCGGAGTTCGCCTCGCTCCCCAACGCCGAGACCACCGAGCACCTCCGGGGCGCGATCAGCTTCTCGCCGTCGGTCGACTACATGGAGCGGGCCTACGACGACGCGAAGTACGGGCGGTTCTCCCGCCGCCCGTACATCGACGTGGTGATCCCCACGCTCGTGGACCCCTCGCTCGCCCCGCCCGGCAAGCACGTGATGAGCTGCTTCGTGCAGTACGCGCCCTACCACCTGGCCGAGGGGACGGCCTGGGACGACGCGCAGCGGGAGGCGTTCGGGCAGACCGTGATCGACACGCTCGAGGAGCGGATCCCCCGGATCCGCGACCTGATCCTCCACGCCCAGGTCCTCACCCCGAAGGACATCGAGGACGTGACGGGGCTGTCGGAGGGGAACATCTTCCAGGGGGAGCTCTCGCTGGAGCAGCTGTTCTTCAACCGGCCGGTGCCGGGGTGGGCCCGGTACCGGACGCCGGTCCGCGGCCTGTGGCTCTGCGGCTCCTCCGTCCACCCCGGCGGCGGGATCATGGGGGC
>DATLZP010000051.1:0-7663 GCA_035573935.1 Actinomycetota bacterium | reverse complement strand
TGCATCCCGCAACAGCCAGATCGTCACGCCGTTGTACACGGCGATGATGCCGACGGCCGTCGCGGCGGCGAACGGGAACCCCACCCTGGAGAACGTGAAGAGGAAGGCGAGGATCAGCATGATGCCGGCGTAGCCCCAGTCGGGCCGGGAGTGCTCCACGACGATCCGGTGGAGCGACCAGATCGCCGCGCTCGCCAACACCACCGCGCCCATGCACCACTGCCAGACCCGTGGGTACCAGGGGGCGTACGTGAGCCCCAGGCCCAGCGCGACGGTCGGGATGGCGACGCCGAAGCGCAGGACCAGGTCGTCGGCCCGCCCCTCCCTCAGCACGGCCTGGGCCAGGAGCCCGAAGACCGCCCACGTGACCATCCCGAACACGTGAGCCAGTCGGATCCACGGGAGGTTGCGACGGATGTAGTCGTCCTGGAACTCCCGTTCCAGGGCGGCGTCGACGAACCGGAGCGACCATGCCCTGATCTCGGGCCGTGGACGGATCCCCCGGGTGATGGCGCGCTCCACGGGCCCCATGTTCCAGGGACGACCGCCGAACGGCAAACGAGGCCCCGCGCCGCTCCCCGCGCATCAGGGGTACGGTGGGGATCCCGTCGAGGTCCCTCCGGTGGGCGCTGGAGGGCTCGAACCTCCGACCTCCGCCTTGTAAGGGCGACCGGACGCCGCTGCTAGACGCGTTGTCGCAGGTCAGAGGCTATGCGTCCTGGTCCCCGATGACGCCGATGACGCCCCTGCTGCACGACGTTTGCACGACGTTTCACGTCGGGGCCCAGCGGAGCCGCGCCCTGCCAGCCGCTCGTCTTGGGACCTTCCCCAGGATCACGCCGGCCCAGGCGAGCTGGGTCTCGTCGAGCACCCGGTCGTCGCCCTGCTCCCAGAAGCGGAGCGCCTGGCGGAGATCCAGGGCCTCCTCGAGCATCCGCGTCCGCGTCCGGAGGACGAGCGGCGCGAGGCCGTTGCGGTACAGGCCATGGAACATCTCGGCCAGGGCGACCTCGGTCGTCACGCAGTCCACGTAGGTCCTCGACCGGCGATCCCCCGGCGTGCCGTTGAACGCCGCCAGGAAGAACCGCTCGGAGCGCTCCCACTCCGCCAGGAGGTCGGGCCCTCGCTCCTCCACGACCCACCTCGGGGCGCATCGGGGATAGGCGATCCGCGGCGCGAGGTCCCCCATCGCGAGCAGCCAGAGCGGCACCCGCGGGGTCTCGAGGAGGATGCGCGTCGGCGGGCCCTCCTCATCCTCCGCCTCCGCCACGACCCACCGGACGGCCCCGCCGCGGGCCCGGATCGTCTCGGCCCAGTCGTGGACCATCTCGAAGGCCGCCTCGAGGATCTCCTGCTCGCTCGGGGCGCCCATCAGAGCGTCTCCACCGCCTGGCGGAGGTCGTCATCCAGGACCCCCAGGTACCGGGTCGTGGTGGCCACGGAGCGGTGGCCGAGCAGGCGTTGGATCACGGCCACCGGGACGCCGTTGTGGTCGAGCATCGTGGCGAACGTGGCCCGGAGCGTGTGCGAGCGCCGGCGCTTGCCCGGGGGGAAGCCGCAGTCCAGGCCGGCCTGCTCGACCCAGGTCGAGAGCGTCGAGGGGGCGACGGGGAGGAGCCGCGTATCCCCGGGCGGATGGGGCGGGACCCAGCCGCCGCTGGGCGGCCTGTAGCCGCGGTGGCCGACGTAGGCCGCGAGCTCGGCCAGGGCCTCCCGGGCCAGGGGCCCCATGGCCACGTACCGGGGGCGGTTCCCCTTCGTCCGGTGCAGGTAGACGCGGCCCGCCTCCCAGTTGATGTCCTCCAGGCGGATCGAGACGAGCTCGGACCGCCGGGTGCCCAGGGCGTAGCAGGCGAGCAGGGCCCAGGCCCTCCGCGGGTCACGCCAGGCGGCCGCGACGAGCAGCCGGACCACATCGTCGGGGGAGAACGCCTCGGGTGGCGGGGAGGCCGGCGTCTTGGGCTTGAGGTGGCCGGCGGGGTTCGTGGCGATGAGGCCCCGCTGATGGGCCCACCCGTAGAACGAGCGGAGCGCCCGGGCGTAGACGGCGCGGGCGGCCGCCCGTTTCCCAAGGCTCGCCATGAACGCCATCACCTCGGGCTCCCCGAGATCGAGGGGATGGCGGCCCAGGTGTCGGCGCATCAGCCGGAGCATCACGTAGCCGTAGAGCTCCCGGGTCCGCTCCGAGCGGTTGTTCGCGGCCAGGTAGTCGTCCCACCAGGCGAGGACCTGCATCGAGTCCGGACGTGCGGCGTCCCCGTGGGGAACGCTCCAGAGCGGGCGCTCCATCTGCGACCTCCCTTCGTCGCTCCCGGTACGAGGGGGCGAGGCAGGCGGCCGGGATCACCGCTCTTCGGGCTGCAGTCCCTAGCCTCGCCCCGGAGCATACCCTAGCCCGCCGCGCCCAGGAAGCCCTGGGGAGCCCGGGGAGGGAGCGGCCGGACCCCCGGACGGGCCCAGGGCGCAGCGGAGCTCCACGGCGACCCCCGCAACTGTCCCCGCCCGCTCTCGGAGACGGACGCCGCGCCGAATCGAGGTCCCGGGGAGGGGGGAGGTGCGCCCCGCGAGGTCCGGCGCTCCTCCCCCTCCCGCGGGCGGCGGCGCCTCAGCGGGTCGGCGCGTCGGCCGGATGCCCACGGACGATGCTCGCGCCGTAGACGGCGCCGCTCGTCGCACCGGCGACCGAGACCGCCACCCGGAGGTACCGCTTCGAGCCCAGGTACCCGAGCTCGTACACGGTGAGGTCGTCGGCGGCGTCGTTCACCACCGGCTCCGTGCCCTGCAGGTCGGCGTCCGTCACGGCGGCCCAGGTCACCCCGTCGTCCGACTCCTGGAGCTCGAACGTGTGGGTCCCATCGGTCCACGTCCCCACGTCGATGAGGACGAGCGCCGAGTGGAACCCCTTGAGGTCCACGGCCGCGCCCTGAGCGCTCGCGGTCCGGGCGGCCGGCGCGAGCGACTGCGCGGCCTTCACGATGGAGTACAGGTCCCTCGATGCCATCTCGATCCTCTCCCTTGCTCAGGACGGCTGGATCTCGCTGATCACGACGAAGTGGTTCGGCCGGGCGAGCTGCACGTCGGCCCGGAGGTAGGCACGGACCCAGATCTGCATCCGCTCGAAGGCGCCGCCGTCCGCGGCGCCCCCCACCCGGGTCGCCTCCACCTGGAGCTCGGTCCGCATCCCCACGAGGAGCTGCCCGAAGTCCCCGACGTAGGCCTCCGACTCGTCGCCGCCCGCGCCGAGGTTCGTCGGGACCTGGGAGGTCACGAGCCGACGGAGCGAGGCCACGAGCGGCGGCGGCTGCAGGGGCTGGAGCGTGGTGTCCTTCAGCCGGTCGAGCTGGCCAGCGGTCCGCGGGGCGTAGATCACGGCCCCCGGCGTGCCGTTGGCCTCCATGATCGTCTCCGCCGCGACCGACAGGAAGTCCCAGTCGACGGGCGGACCGGTGAGCGGCTGGACCGGGACCTCGTCGTGGTTCCGGATCCCCCGGGGCTCGGGATCCACCCCGGAGCCCCGAAGGGCCGCCCGGTCGAGCTCCAGGGCGAGCGACGCGGCGAGCTGGCGCTCCACCAGGCCCTCGAAGTCCTCGGCGTCCTCGGCGAGCTCCACCGTGATGCCCTTGACCAGGACCACGAGGGTCTTGGCCACGAAGGTGATCCGCTCGTAGGCGCCGGAGCTCCCCGCGATCTGGGCGCCTTCCTTGTGCCACTCGGCGGTGGGGTCGGCGGCCACCCGGCCCATGTGGAGGGTGCCCGCGTCCATGACCACCGTCTGGGCGCCGGCCTCGAACACCCGGGCCTGCGCCCGGGCCAGGTCGATCACCTGGGTCGAGAGCGCCTCGGGGACGAGGAAGCCCCCAGCGGAGGCGGGGGCGATCGACTGGTCGCGGAAGACCTCCGCCTCCCGGGGTGCCCGGCTCCAGTCCCCGGTGATCATGGCGCGGATGGCCCGCCCGAGGGAGAGCTCCTCGGGATCCGCGGGGAAGCGGCCGCGGAGCCTGTCCGCCAGCTTCTCCGAGCGCTCGACGATCACGAGGTCGTCGGGTCCGGGGGCGGGGTGGGTCCCGGATCGGCCCGTTGCGCTCCCCCGGAGGCGGTCCTGGGTGCGCCGGGCGAGTCCCTCCAGGGCCGCGTTCTCCGGCCGGGACTCGAGCTCGGCCGTCATCGCCCGCTCCAGCCAGGCGAGCCAGTCATGGTGGACCTTCTCTTCCGGCGTCAGGTCCCGCTGGCCGTCCTGCTCCGCGGTGTCGAGGATGTCGTCGATCTCGATCAGCACCCGGGCCCGCATGTCCCGCAGGTCCCGGGTGCCGACGTCCCGGAGCAGGTTCCCCACCCGGCGGCTGAGGTCCTCGAGCCGCTGCATCCGGCCCTGCGAGAGGTTCGAGCCCCACTCCGAGGCCAGCGTGGAGCGCTCCCGCGCCACCTGCCTGACCTCGGCGAAGGTACGCGACAGCTGGTCGTTCGTCATGGTCCCTCCCGGAAAGCATCCAAGCGCCCCCGTGGGGGCGCGGTCGTCCTCATCGCTTCCCGGGAGGCCGGAGGGCGTCCCAGGCCGGCCGCGCGGGGGAGGCCCCGAAGGGCGTCCGCCCGGTCCTCGCGAACCGCCCCGGGAGGCCGGATCAGCGTCCCGGCGCGGTCGCCAGCGCGACCAGGCGGGAGCCTACATGCCGCCACCGACACGTTCAACGACGACCTGGGAAGAGCTCGCCACCGAAGAGGGCCCGGTGCACGTCGTCGTCGAGCTCTTCGGCCCGGTCGATCAGCGCCTTCCACCGGCGGATCGCCGGGCCGTCCCCGCGGACGCAGGCCTCCCGGAAGCCCCGCCAGGCCCTCGCTCGAGCGTCATCGATCGTCTCGAGGAGGTCGAGGCGCTGGCGGTCCAGGTCCTCCGGGGTTCGGGGGGGCTGCATCAGGCGTCCTTCCTGGGTGGGGTGGGCAGCGCCGATACCACGGCGAGCCGGCGGGGGTCGGGCCGCCGTCTGTTCCTCCCGAGGGCCTCGGGGGGTTCGCCTGGGGCCTCGTCCTCCACCCGGAGCCGGAGCCGGATCCGGTCGAGGACCGTGGCCCCGAGCTTCTCCTCGTTCAGGCGGATCTCGGCGAGCAGGCGCGGGTCGTGACCGCCCGTGAAGTACCGCTCGACCAGGGGAGCGAGCATGTGGAGCCGGACCCAGTCGGTCGGGAGGAACCGCGTCGCCTGGGGCGAGCGGCGCCAGGTGTCGTACCACCGGCGCGTGGCCTCCGAGTAGCCGCGAGCCCCAGGGAGGGGCGGGGTCCTCCTCGGCCGGGCCGTCGGATCGACGACGGTCTCCTGCCGCGTCTCACCATGACCCAGCTTCTCGGGCCCCTTGGGGATCCGCCCTCGAGCCATCTCCTCGACCTCCTCAGCTATCCGGTGGGGAAATCGGGCGCACGAAAACCGGGCTGCGACGGGGGTTCGGAGGCTCGGTGCGCAGGGATCTCGACCCCCCTCCGCTCGCGTCCCCGGGGAGGAGGCCCAGGCGAGCCTCACGGGCATCGATCGCTGCGGGGTCGCCCCAGGAGTCGAACCCGGTCTCGGCCTCGGCCTCGTCCTCGTCCGGTCGAGCCGTGGCCCCGATCAGCACCCGCTCCTCCTCGCTGATCTCCTCCCCGGCGAGCCAGGCTCGCTTGATCTCCCAGTACCCGCGGCTCACGAGACCGCCTCCTCGCGGTACCCGTCCTCAGCTTCCTGGGCCCAGAGCTCCAGCACCTCGGCCACCTCCGCCGGGTCGGCCTCCCCGGAGGCGAGCTGGTCGGCGAGCTGCTCGGCGGCCGCGACCATCCCGCATCCGCAGTAGACCAGCGAGCACCGACGCGCCGTCACGTCCCCACACCCCCTCCGGGGGTCGAGAGCCGGGCGTACGCCAGATGGCCGCCGCAGAGCCCGCCGTGGGAGGCCAGCCGCCTGCACCGCTCGCCGGCCCGGGTCAGGATCTTGCAGAGCTCCCGTCCCGCGCCGTCGTAGGCCGGCTCCCGGAACACGGCGAAGCCGCCGACCGCGACGTGCCAGGCGAGGGCCGCCAGCCGGGCGGCTTCGTCGAGGTCCCCAGATGCGAGGGCTTCGGCGTAGCCGGCGGCGAGCAGGACGACGTCGCCGCGGTCGGATGCGCTGGCGGCCGGTCGGACGATCACGGCTCCTCCCCGACGGGCCCACTGAGCCAGGCGGCCGGCCCGCGGCCCTCGCGGCGCCGTTCCGCCGCGAGATGCTCGAGCGCCCGCAGGTGCGCGGTGAGCTTATCGGCGCCGCGTCCAATTCGCTGAGGGTCCGTGGACGTCTTCTCTATACCTTCGATAGACCGTGCCTGAGTGTGCGGCGCATCCGTGCCTGAGAGCGGCACAGGTTCGACCTCAGGGGTGGCAGTGTTACGACCGCTTTCCGGCACTAGTACGACCGCTTCCAGGGCGCGGGTAGTGTCGCCCCGGCGCCGGATGGACGGTGGCGGGGCGCCGAGCGGGATTGGGGCGGTGCAACCAGGACAGATCTCGAGGAGGGGGCGAGTGAACAGCACGACTCGCCCCCTCCCGCACCGGTGCGCGACGTAGCGGGCCTCCCACTCCGACACCAGAGCCCGCCAGCGCCGGGGCCCGATGTTCAAGACCTCACGCACGAGGCGTGCTCGCGCCATCGTGAGCAGCACCCCGGAGGCCTCGCGGCCCGAGCGGAGCCGGGCGGTGGTGCCGTCGCTGTTCAGGAACTGGCCCAGGGCGGAGGCGACGGCGAACATCTGCCCGCTCGACCGTGGGAGGTGGAGCAGAGCAGCAACAGTGGTCGGTGCGTACCTGTTGGGATCATAGGGCCGGCCCATCACCGGCCCCCCGCCCCGTCCGTCGGGAGCCGCCGCCGAGCGATCGCCTCCGCGAGCTCGTCCTCCGGGATCCGAAGAACGCGGGGCGCGAGGCGGACGGCCGGGACGACGCCGAGCTCCACCAGCCTGTAGATCTCCGAGCGCGAGACACCGAGGACCTGCGCGGCCTCGGCGGGTCGGAGCAGCCTCATCGGGCGTGACCCCCTTCACGCCCGCCGCGCGCCGAGTCCGAGGGCTCCTCGCCCTCGGGACGCGGCCCCGCGCTCGGGGGCGTCTCACGCCCGGGTTATGCCGGGTGTCCGGGCCCCGGCCACCGCCCGCCGGCGGTGGAGAATTGCACCTATGTTATCCTCGCGCCGTGGGCCCATCAAGGGTTCTTACTCTCTTCGAGGTCCGCCGAGCCGGCGTGCCTCTGCGGGTCGTCTGCGGCCGCTGCTGGGGGGATCTGGGCACGTATCGGCTGGAAAGGGGGAGCCGGCTCGAGGAGTTCATCTCGGCGCGCGGCCGACGTATCCCCCTCCACCGTCTGGATCGCGGGGATCACAACGCCGTGGTCCCCGTGGCCGCGCCTCCCACGCGGACGCCCTGGCCTGGGATGGAGAGGATCAGCTTCGGCGGTCGCGGGAGCTTCAACTGGCGGAAGGGCCGCCTCCACGTCGAGGAGGATCAGGGCCGGGAGTACGTCTATTTCTCGTGCGGCTGCGGCCGGCCGCCCTGGGTGATCCGCGCGACGAAGTTCGGCCGGCTCCGCGCCGAGCTCGGCGAGGGCGAGGGCGTCGCCCGCCTCGTCGTCTAGCTCCGCCCGTGGAGCGGCACGACCTGGCCGCCGTCCGCCACCC
>DATLZP010000050.1:0-11200 GCA_035573935.1 Actinomycetota bacterium | reverse complement strand
GGCCGGCTCCCGCCGGGACAGGTCGATCCCCAGCTCCTCGGCCGCGCGGAAGACGTCCTCGTCGGTCTCCCGCAGCTCGATCTGCTCGCCCGCGGCGGAGCGCACCTCCACGTTCAGGCAGAGCGACTGCATCTCCTTGATCAGCACCTTGAACGACTCCGGGATCCCGGGCTCCGGGATGTTCTCGCCCTTCACGATGGCCTCGTAGACCTTCACCCGGCCCAGGACGTCGTCCGACTTGATCGTCAGCAGCTCCTGCAGGGCGTAGGCCGCCCCGTAGGCCTCGAGGGCCCACACCTCCATCTCGCCGAACCGCTGGCCGCCGAACTGGGCCTTCCCGCCCAGCGGCTGCTGCGTGATCATCGAGTACGGGCCGGTGGACCGGGCGTGGATCTTGTCGTCCACCAGGTGCAGGAGCTTCATGATGTAGGCGACGCCCACCGTCACCGGCTCCTCGTACGGCTCGCCGGTCCGCCCGTCGTACAGCACGGCCTTGCCCACCTCGTTCACCAGGCGCTGCCCATCGCCGTTGGGGCGGGTGTTGGCGAGCGCGTCGAGGATCTCCTGCTCCCGGGCGCCGTCGAACACCGGGCTCGCCACGTACACCGGGCCCTCCAGGTCCTGGCCGTCCTTGCGGAACCCGATCATCGCCGCCCAGCCCAGGTGGGCCTCGAGGATCTGGCCCAGGTTCATCCGGGAGGGGACGCCGAGCGGGTTCAGGATGATGTCCACGGGCGTGCCGTCGGCCAGGAACGGCATGTCCTCCTCGGGGAGGATCTTCGCGATCACGCCCTTGTTCCCGTGGCGGCCGGCCAGCTTGTCCCCGTCGGAGATCTTCCGCTTCTGGGCCACGTAGACCCGGACCAGCTGGTTCACCCCGGGCTGGAGCTCGTCGCCGTCCTCCCGGGAGAACACCCGGACCCCGATCACCTTCCCCCACTCGCCGTGGGGGACCTTGAGCGAGGTGTCGCGGACCTCCCGGGCCTTCTCGCCGAAGATCGCCCGGAGCAGCCGCTCCTCCGGCGTGAGCTCGGTCTCCCCCTTCGGGGTCACCTTCCCCACCAGGTAGTCGCCGGGGCCAACCTCGGCCCCGATCCGGACGATCCCCCGCTCGTCCAGGTCCTTCAGGATCTCCTCCGCGACGTTCGGGATGTCCCGGGTGATCTCCTCGGCCCCGAGCTTCGTGTCCCGGGCGTCGACCTCGTGCTCCTCGATGTGGATCGAGGTGAGGACGTCCTCCTTCACCAGGCGCTCGGAGATGATGATGGCGTCCTCGTAGTTGTGGCCCTCCCACGGCATGTAGGCCACGATCAGGTTGCGGCCCAGGGCGAGCTCCCCGTGCTCGGTGGACGGACCGTCCGCGATCACCTGCCCCTTCTGCACCCGGTCGCCCACCCGCACGATCGGCTTCTGGTTGAGGCAGGTCCCCTGGTTCGAGCGGTTGAACTTCACCAGCTCGTAGCGCCGCAGCTCCCCCGAGCGCTGCCGGACCACGATCTCGTCGGCCGAGACCTCCTCGACGGTCCCGCCCTCCTCCGCCAGGAGGACGTCGCCGGCATCGACCGCGGCCCGGAACTCCACGCCCGTCCCCACGAGGGGGGCCTCCGACCGCAGCAGCGGCACGGCCTGGCGCTGCATGTTGGCCCCCATCAGGGCGCGGTTCGCGTCGTCGTGCTCGAGGAAGGGGATCAGCGCCGCCGCCACCGAGACGATCTGCTTCGGGGAGACGTCCATGTAGTCGACCTCGTCCGGCGGGACCGAGTCGACGTCGCCGCCCTTCCGGCGCACCAGGACCAGCGCCTCCGCGAACGTCCCGTCCGGGTTCAGCTGGGCGTTGGCCTGGGCGATGACGTGGCGGTCCTCCTCATCGGCCGACAGGTAGTCGATCTTGTTCGTGACCCGCCCGTTCTCCACCCGGCGGTAGGGCGTCTCCACGAACCCGAACTCGTTGATCCGCCCGTAGGTGGAGAGCGAGCCGATCAGGCCGATGTTCGGGCCCTCCGGGGTCTCGATCGGGCACATCCGCCCGTAGTGGGAGGGGTGGACGTCCCGGACCTCGAACCCCGCCCGCTCCCGGGACAGACCGCCGGGACCGAGGGCCGAGAGCCGCCGCTTGTGGGTCAGGCCGGCGAGCGGGTTCGTCTGGTCCAGGAACTGGGACAGCTGGGAGGTCCCGAAGAACTCCTTGATCGCGGCCACGACGGGCCGGATATTGATGAGCGTCTGAGGGGTGATCGCCTCCACGTCCTGGGTCGTCATCCGCTCCTTCACGACCCGCTCCATCCGGGACAGGCCGATCCGGATCTGGTTCTGGATGAGCTCCCCCACCGAGCGGAGCCGCCGGTTGCCGAAGTGGTCGATGTCGTCGGGGTCGTAGCCCTCCTGGCCCGCGTGGAGCCGGACGAGGTAGCGGACGGTCTTCAGGATGTCCTCGTAGGTGAGGATCGGCTTGTACCGCGGCCCCCCGTCCCCCTGCTCGTCCTTCTGCGGCTGGGACCAGACCCGGTACCGCGGCTGGTCCCAGCCCTTGCGGTCGGGGTTGTCCAGCTCGGCCAGGGCCCGGGCCCGGGCCCGGAGCTGGGCCTGGAGGGGAGACTCGGCCGAGCCGAGCTTCTTGTCGAGCTTGTGCCGGCCCACCCGGGCCAGGTCGTAGCGCTTCGGGTTGAAGAACAGGTTCTCGAGGAGCGTCCGGGCCGAGTCGGCCGTCGGGGGCTCCCCCGGGCGGAGCTTCCGGTAGATGTCCTCCAGGGCCTCCTCCGGGGTGTGGACGTGGTCCTTCTCCAGCGTGTTGCGGATCGACTCCGCCCCGTCCAGGACCTCCAGGATCTCCTCCTCGCTCCACCCCAGGGCCTTCAGCAGCACGGTCACGTTCTGCCGGCGCTTGCGGTCGATCCGGACCCCGACCGTGTCCTTCTTGTCCACGTCGAACTCCAGCCAGGCCCCCCGGCTGGGGATGACCTTCGCGACGTAGATGTCCTTGTCGGAGGTCTTGTCCAGCTCCCTGGAGAGATAGACGCCCGGGGACCGGACCAGCTGGGAGACCACCACCCGCTCGGTGCCGTTGATGATGAACGTGCCCCGCTCGGTCATCATGGGGAAGTCCCCCATGAAGACCTCCTGCTCCTTGATCTCGCCGGTGACCTTGTTGTAGAAGGTGGCCTCCACGAACAGGGGCGCGGCGTAGGTCTGGTCCTTGTCCCGGCACTCGTCCTCGGAGTACTTCACCTCCTTGAAGTGGTGCCGACCGAAGTACAGCTGGAACTGCTCGGTGAAGTCCTCGATCGGCGAGACCTCCTCCAGGACCTCCCGGAGGCCCTCGTCGAGGAGCCACTGGAACGAGTCCCGCTGGATGCCGATCAGGTCGGGGAGCGGCAGGACCTCGTCGATCTTGGCGAAGCTGACGCGCTCTCGGACGGGCACGAACGAGTCAGGCAAGGAGGATCCCCCCCAGGGCAGACGTGACAGGCGTCATCCGGACGCGGCGGACGGCACGGCGAACGAGCAGTGTACGCGCTGAGGCAGGCACAGTCAACCTGCGCCTGCCGGGCGCCCCGGCGCCCGGCCAGACGTTACCCTCGCCGGGGGCCCGGGTCAACCCGCCCCATCGAAGGCCGGGGCCAGGCTCAGGGCCTCCTCGAGGGGGGGATTGGCCCGATCGCGATCCGAGAGGAGGGGCCGTCGGGTCGGCCAGGCCAGCCCCACCCCCGGGTCGTCCCAAGCCAGGCCGAACTCGTCCCGGCCCGTGAAGTACGCGTCCACCAGGTACAACAGCCGGACCTCGGCGATCGCGTAGAAGCCGTGGGCCACCCCCGGCGGCAGGTAGAGGCCCTGGGGCCCCTCCCGGTCCGGGTCCAGGGTGAGCTCCGCCTTCCGGCCCCGGGTCGGCGATCCCTCCCGGAGGTCGTACAGGCCGACGAACGCCGGCCCGTCCAGGACCACCCAGTAGTCGGACTGGGTCCGGTGGAAGTGGAGCCCCCGGAGCACCCGTCGCCGGGACCGGGACAGGTTCACCTGGACGATGTCCGCGGCCCCCGGGACCCAGGCCCGGCGGAAGACCTCCGTCAACGACCCCCGGGCGTCCTCGTGGGGAGGAGGCCGGAACAGGAGCACGCCCTGGATCCCCACCTCCGACGGCTGGAGCGCCTCCCCCATCCCGGGGTCAGGATAGCCGTGCCGGTCGGGGGGCCGCCGGTGGAGCGGCCGTCCGCTAGGGCCCGCCGCCCGCGCTCCCCCCGTCGCCCAGCCACCGTTCCCCGGTGACGACGGCGACCTCGCCCGGCCCCGCCGCCGAGGGGGGCGTGTCCTCCACCCGGGGACCGCGAAGCGCCTCGGCCAGGTCGGCCAGGGCGTTGCCCAGCCGGGAGGCATCCTCCACGGAGTCGACCCGGATCCCCCGGGCCTCCAGGACCTTGAACAGCGCCTCGAGGACGGCTCGCTCGTCCCCCAGGAGGGAGGCCTCCGACACCCCCAGGGCTCGGGCCAGGCGCTCCAGGGTGTGGATGGAGGGGGATACGTGGCCGTTCTCGTACCGGGAGAGCCTGGCCTTGGGGATCCCGGAGATCTCCTCGAGGTCGGACTGGCTGAGCCCGGCGCGGATCCGCGCCTCGCGGAGGCGTTGCCCGAACGTCTTGCCGTCCCTGCGCATGCCGCGCGCCCCCTTCCGGGTCAGGTTGCCTGGCCGGGAACTCCCGGCGAGCCTAGCACAGCGCGTCGCGAGCCCAGGAAGTGGCCGGCGGGCACATCCTGACGTCGAGCGGTGTGCACCGCGCCCACCCTGGGCCGGCGGGACGGGGCGGCGCTCACTTGATCTCGACCGTCGCCCCCGCCGCCTCCAACTGCTCCTTCGCCTTCTCCGCCGTCTCCTTGTTCACCTTCTCCAGGACGGGTTTCGGCGCGCCGTCCACCAGGTCCTTGGCCTCCTTCAGGCCGAGGTTCGTGAGGGCGCGCACCTCCTTGATGACCTGGATCTTCTTGTCGCCGGAGGCGGCGAGGATCACGTCGAACTCGGTCTTCTCCTCGGCCTCCTCGGCCGGCGCCCCCGCCGTGCCCGGCGCCCCGGGGACCGCCGCCACCGGTGCGGCCACCGCGGCCTGGACGTCGAACGTCTCCTCGAACCTCTTCACGAAGTCCGCGAGCTCCAGGAGCGTCATCTCCTTGAACTGCTCCAGCAGCTCGTCGGGGCTCAGCTTCTTCGTCGCCACGTTCCTCACTCCTTCCCGTCGTCGCCTTCCACCTGGGGCCCTTCCTCGGCCGGAGCGGCCTCGCCCGCGGTCCCCCCGTCCCCGGCGTCGCCCTCGCTCGGCGCGGCCGCCTCCGGTCCCGCCGGGAGCTTCTCCCGGAAGGCGTCCAGCACGGCGAGGAACCGGGCCTGGACCGCCTGGAACGCGTACGCCGCCCGGGCCACCTCGGCCTTCAGCATCCCGGCGGCTCGGGCCAGCAGGACCTCCCGCGACTCGAGCGTGGCCAGCCGCTCCGCCTGGCCGGCGTCGAGGAAGCGCCCCTCGACCCACCCGCCCTTCAGGGTGAGCGCCGGGAACCGCCTGGCGGCTTCCACCACGCGCTTGGCTGCGGCCACCGGGTCGCCCGTCACGAAGGCCACCGCCGTGGGCCCCCGGAGGAGCTCCTGCAGCGCGGCCAGGCCGGCCTCCTGGGCGGCCCTGGCCATCAGCGTGTTCTTGACGACGGCGAACCGCGCCCCCGCCTCGGAGAGCGACCGTCGGAGCTCCGTGGCGTCGGCCACCGAGAGCCCCTGGAACTCGGCGAGCAGGAGGGCCTGGGAGCCCTCGATCCGCTCCCGCAGCTCCCGGACCTTCCCGACCTTCTCGGCCTTCGGCATCGGGCCTCCCAACGAAGAACGCCTCCGCAGCCAGCGCGGAGGCGCCCGGGTGGCGTCCGATCCGTTCTGCCTCGGCAGGTACCCCTGGCGGGGATCATGCGCCCACGCGCCCCTGCTGTCTGCGGCGGCACCAGGGTACCCGGGGTCGTGCACCCCGACAACGTCGGCCTTCCGACCGTCCGTCCGCGGTGGGACAGGCGGCTCGTCGACCGGGTGATGCTCCGACCGGGCGTGGTGAGGCCCGATCCAGCGGATCGACCGATGTTCCGGGGGGGCCGGTCGGGTCAGGATGAGGCCCGAGGTCGAGGAGGGCTTCCCGTGGGAGAGGTGATCCGGGTCGGCGTGGCCGACGACCATCCGTTCGCCCGGGAGGGACTGGTCCAGCTGCTCCGCACCGCCGGGGACGTGGTGGTCGTGGGCGAGGCCGCCGACGGCCGGCAGGTGCTCGACCTGGTGGAGACGGGGCAGGAGCCGGACGTGGTCCTGGTCGACGTGCGGATGCCGGGGCTGGACGGCTTCGAGGTGGCCCGGCGGATCACCCGCGAGCACCCGGAGGTGAAGGTGATCCTGCTCTCCGCCTACGACGACCCCCGGCAGATGGTGGAGGCGGTCCGGGCGGGGGCCAGGGGCTACGTCCTGAAGGACGTCGACGGCGAGGAGCTCCTGGACATGGTCCGCGTGGTCGCCCAGGGGGGGATGGTGGTCGACCTGGCCCTCGTGGAGCGCCTGGCGGGGGAGGCCATCTCCAAGAGCCCGCCGGACGCCCTCACCGACGAGGAGATCCGCATCCTGAGGCTCCTGGCCGACGGACGGACCAACCCGGAGCTCGCCGAGGAGCTCGGCGTCTCCACGCGGGCCGTCCGTTACCAGCTCGACCGGATCTTCCGGAAGCTCGGCGCGCACGACCGCACGGCCGCGGTGGCCGAGGCCCTCCGGCGCCACCTGATCGATTGAGCCCCTCCGCCGACGGACCCCCCGGGTTCCCCCCTTCCCCCTCCGTCGGCGGAGCGCGCCCCGCGACGGGTCGTCTCACGTCGAACGGGCCCGGTCCTCTCCCCGCTGCAGGCGCACCACGCGGTGGCGGACGGCGAGGAGCACGGCCTCGAGCTTCGAATGGACCCCGAGCTTCGAGAGGATGTTGCCGACGTGGCTGGTCACGGTCCGTCGGCTGATGGAGAAGCGCTCGGCGACCTCCGCCGTGGTGAGCCCGTCGGCCAGGGCCTGGAGGACCTCCCGCTCCCGAGGGCTCAGCCGCTCGAGCGCGTCGAGCTCGGGATCGCCCGAGGGTTCGCCGGCCACGGCCCGGAGCATCTCCAGCGGGCCGCCGGGGGGGAGCACGATCTCCCCCTCCGCGGCCGCCCTGATGACGCCGAGCAGCTCGTCGGCGGCCCGCGTCTTCGGCACGAACCCGGAGATCCCGGCCCGGACCGCTCGGCCGATCAGCTGACGGTCCTGCATCCCGGTGATGGCCACGACGTGCGCGTCCGGGCAGAGCTCCTTGATCCGCCGGGTGGCGTCGGCCCCGTCCATCCCGGGCAGGTCCAGATCCATCAGGACGACGTCCGGGCACCCCGCGCCGCAGAGCCCCAGCGCCTCCTCGGCCGATCCGACCGTGCCCATCGCCTCCACGTCCTCCTCGGTGGCGAGCAGCATCTCCAGCGCCTCGGCGAACATCCGGTGGTCGTCCACGATGAGCACGCGGACGGGCTCGGTCATGGCTCCTCCTCCCACCGGGGAAGGGTGAACCTGAAGGTCGCGCCCCTGCCCGGCTCGCTCTCCACCCAGATCCGCCCCCCGTGGGCCTCGACGATCCGGCGGCAGATGTAGAGCCCGAGGCCCGTCCCGGGGGCCCGGGTGCCGCCCCGCCCGAACCGCTGGAACAGCATCGGGACGTCCTCCGGGCGGATCCCCGGGCCCTGGTCGACCACGCTGAACGTCACCTCGCCGTCGGAGGCCCGGGCCTCGATCCGCACGGGGCCGTCGACCCCGCCGTGCTTGACGGCGTTCGACAGGAGGTTGCGGAAGACCTGGAGCGCTCGCGTGCGGTCCGCCCGCACCCGCATCTCCCGGTCCCCCGGGCCCACCACGAGCTCGAGTCGGTCGACGAGCTCGGGCACGGACTGCGCCGCCTCGTGCAGCAGGGATCCCACCTCCTCCCCGCGCGCGTCGATCCGGAACGTCTCCGAGCCGAGCGGGGCGAGCCCCGCGGCCCCCTCGGCCAGGTCCCGCAGCCGGAGGGCCTCCGTGCCGACCTGACGGAGACCGTCCAGCCTCTCCTCCTCCGTGAGCTCGGCCCACCGACGGCTGAGGACCAGGATCCATCCCCGGATCGCGGCGACGGGGTGGACGAGCTCGTGCGCGACGATGCCGAACAGCTCGACCCTGGCCCGGTCCAGCTCCTCCAGCCGTCGGACGCGCTCCCGCTCGGCCTCGTAGGCCGCGGCGAGCTGCCTGGCCTCCTCCCGCTCGTGGAGGAAGACCCGCCGCACGTCGTGGACCATCCCCCCCAGCAGGAGCGAGGAGAAGGCCAGCCGGAGCACATCGCCCGTCGCCACGAAGCCCGTGAACTCCGTGGGCACGAGCCCGTAGTGGAGGTGGGCGAAGGCCGCCAGCACGAGGGCGGGGGCGAGCATGGAGACGCCCCGCACGGCCGGCCCCGCCCGGAGGTGGGCGAACGCGCCGACCAGGAGCACGGCGGCCCCCACGGCCGCCAGGGCCAGGTCGGCGCCGCCGATCGATCCCGTGCGGAGCGGGGGGAGCCGGTCCCGGAACGCCACCAGCAGGCCCTGGACGAGCATCACGCCCCCCAGGACCAGGGCGGAGCCGAGCACCAGGTCCCGGGCGGGACGGTGCCGCTCCGCCGGCTGCTGCTCGTCCGGGAGGGCCGCCGCCAGCAGGAGGAGCCCGGCGGCGATCCGCGCGGCCGTCCCCAGGTAGGCGGCCAGGGTCCGATCGATCGTCCGGGGATCCACGAGCACCCCGATCGAAACCTGGTTCACCGACAGCACCAGGAACGCGAGGCAGATGAGGAGCGAGGCCCGCGCGCCCCCCAGCCCGTAGCGGAGGTAGGCGAGCATCGCGACCAGGCCGGCCACGATGGCGCCCGCCGTCTCCACCGGGAGCCGGGCCCTGGGGAGGGGGATCGTCAGCCGCACGCCCGGGAGGCCCCGCACCACCAGCACGGTCCAGGCCGCCGCCACCACGAACAGGGCCGCCGCCACCCGGGCATCGGCCGTCGCCAGACGCTCAGCCCACCCCGGGGCCGGCCCCCCGGCCGCGGAGCGGACGCGGCGCGCGGCCCCGCCCATGGGCTCAGGGTACCCCCCGTTCACCGGCCGACCCATCCCCGCCCGGTCGCCCCGCCGGACGCCGGATCCGCCGCTACGCCGGCACCGGGACGGCCTCGGTGTCCTTCAGCCGGTTGGGGTCGATCCGGATCCCCGGGCTCATCGTGGCGGCGATGGCCGCGGTCCGGATGTACTTGCCCTTCGCCGCCGGAGGCTTGGCCCGGAGGATCTCCTCCACCACGGCCTGGTAGTTCTCCAGGAGCTGCCGCTCGTCGAAGGAGCGCTTGCCGATCACGACGTGCACGTTCCCCGTCCGATCGACGCGGTAGTCGATCTTCCCGGCCTTGATGTCCCGGACGGTCTTGGCGATGTCGTTCGTCACGGTGCCCGTCTTCGGGTTCGGCATCAGCCCCCGGGGCCCGAGGATCCGGCCGGCCTTCCCCACCGCCGGCATCATGTCCGGCGTGGCCACCGCGGCGTCGAAGTCGAGGTTCCCCTTCATGACCTCTGCCAGCAGCTCCTCCCCGCCCACCAGGTCGGCGCCCGCCTCCCTGGCTTCCCGAGCCTTCTCCCCGGTGGCGAAGACGGCCACCCGCACCGAGCGGCCCGTGCCGTGGGGCAGGGAGACGGTCCCCCGGACCATCTGGTCGGCCTTCCGGGGATCGACGCCCAGGCGGAACGCGGCCTCCACGGTCTCGTCGAACCGGGGGGACGGCATCTCCTTCAGGAGCCGGATGGCCTCCCCGGGCGTGTAGAGCCGCTCCCGGTCGAAGGCGGCGGCGGCCTGCCGGTACCGCTTCCCGCGCTTCACGATGCCACCTCCACGCCCATGCTCCGGGCCGTGCCCTCGATGATCGCCATGGCGGCCTCGACGTCCCGGGCGTTCAGGTCCGGCATCTTCCGCTCGGCGATCCGGCGGACCTGATCCCGGGACAGGCGCGCCACCTTCTGCCGGTTCGGCTCGCCCGAGCCCTTCTCGATGCCCGCCGCCTGCTTGATCAGCTCCGCCGCCGGCGGCTGCTTCAGGACGAACGAGAACGACCGGTCCTCGTAGATCGTGAGCTCCACCGGGATCACCTGGCCGGTCCACTGCTGGGTGGCCTCGTTGTACTGCCGGCAGAACTCCATGATGTTCACGCCGTGCTGCCCGAGCGCCGTGCCCACCGGTGGCGCCGGCGTGGCCTGGCCCGCCCTGATCTGGAGCTTCACCAGGGCCAGGACCTTCTTCCTCCTCGGCGGCATCCTCCCCATCACCTCCCGCGGTTCCGACGGCCGCTCCACGGCCTCCCGCACGGGCCGGGGCGCCCGGCCCCCGATCGGAACGTCAGACCTTGGCCACCTGGTCGAACCCCAGCTCCACCGGCGTCTCCCGGTCGAAGATGCTGACCAGCACCTTGAGCTTGCTCTGGTCCACGTTGATCTCCGCCACGGAGCCCGTGAAGTCGGCGAAGGGCCCCGACACGATCCGGACGACGTCGCCCTCCTCGAACTCCAGGCGGAACGCCGGCTTCACCTCCTCGTGCTTCACGGCGAGGATCTTCTCGACCTCCCGGCGGGAGAGCGGCGTGGGCTTGGTCCCCGTCCCGGCCGAGACGAAGCCGGTGACCCCCGGGGTGTTCCGCACGACGTACCAGGAGTCGTTGTCGTAGAGCATCTTCACGAGGAGGTACCCGGGGAAGACCTTCTTCTGGACGACCTGCTTCTTCCCGCCCTTGATCTCCATGACGTCCTCCATGGGGATCACGACGTCGAAGATCTTGTCCTCCATCTGCATGGTGCGGATCCGGGACTCCAGGTTGGCCTTCACCTTGTTCTCGTAGCCGGCGTAGGTGTGGACCACGTACCAGTCGCCCGGTCCCGTGAACGGATCCGGCCCCCCCGCCTCGGTGGCCTCCTGGCCCGGCCCGGCGGCCTCGGGGGCGGGCTCGGCCGCAGCGGGCTCCACCGGCTCCTCCTCGGCCGCCGCGGGCTCCACCGGCTCCTCCTCGGCCGGCTCCGGCCGAGCGGCCTCCTCGCGGACCGGCCCAGGGGCGGGGGACCCGGCCCCGAGGTCCACGTCCGGGGCCGGCCCGGCCGG
>DATLZP010000049.1:0-11632 GCA_035573935.1 Actinomycetota bacterium | reverse complement strand
CTGGCCGGCAGGTTCGCCGCCCCGGGCGCGAGCGTCTACTCGGCGACGAAGCACGGGGTGGTCGCGTTCTCCGAGGCCCTCTTCCACGAGCTCGCGCCCCGCGGCGTGCTCGTCACCGCGGTGAACCCGGGCTTCGTGCGGACCGAGCGGTTCCCGTCGGTGGCCGTCCACCCCCGGTTCGTGATGGATCCCTGGCGCGTGGGCCGGGCCATCGTGCGGGTGATCCGGGACGGGATCGCCCCCGAGTACTCGATCCCCCGGTGGGTGGCGCCGTTCCAGGCCTTCCGCATCCTCACGCCGCCCCTGTACCGCTGGGGCGTGCGCACCGCCACCCGGCGGATGCACCGCGGCTAGGCGCGGCGGATCAGCACCGGCAGCCGCCGAGGGCCCCAGTCGCCCGGGGGGCCGTCGAACACGCCCGGGATCGGCGTCCCGCAGGACCGGCAGCGGCCGTCGTCGGTGAGGTGCCAGACGAGCAGGAGGTACCGGTCGCGCTCGATCACCGGTGCCCGGCACCCCGGGCAGTGGGTGGTCTGCCCGTCCGGGTCGTGGACGTTGCCGGTGTAGACGTAGCGGAGCCCGTTCCCCATCGCGATCCGGCGGGCCCGGGCGAGCGTCGCCGGCGGCGTCGGCGGGCGGTCGAGCATCTTGAAGTCGGGGTGGAACGCGGTGAAGTGGAGCGGGACGTCCGGGCCGAGGTGCTCTGCGAACCACCGGGTCTCCGCGTCGATCTCCTCGTCGGAGTCGTTCAGGCCCGGGATCAGCAAGGTCGTGACCTCGAACCACACGTCGGTCTCGTGCCGCAGGTACTCGAGGGTGTCGAGCACCGGGCCGAGCTCGCCGAAGCACACCTTCCGGTAGAAGCCTTCGGTGAAGCCCTTGAGGTCCACGTTCGCCGCGTCCATGTGGGCGTAGAACTCCGCCCGGGGGTCGGGGCACATCGACCCGGCGGTCACGGCGACCGCTCGGATGCCGCGCTGGCGACACGCGTCGGCCACGTCGATCGCGTACTCCATGAAGATCACGGGGTCGTTGTAGGTGAACGCGACGCTGCGGCAGCCGAGCCGCTCGGCGGCGACGGCGATGTCCTCCGGCCACGCCTCCTGGGCCAGCGTGTCCACCTCCCGGGACTTCGAGATGTCCCAGTTCTGGCAGAAGCGGCATCCCAGGTTGCACCCGGCGGTGCCGAACGAGAGGACGGCGGTCCCGGGCAGGAAGTGGTGCAGCGGCTTCTTCTCGATGAGGTCGACGCAGAAGCCGCTCGAGCGGCCGTAGGTCGTGAGCACGATCCGGTCGCCCTCGCGGGCCCGGACGAAGCAGAACCCCCGCTGCCCCTCGTGCAGCCGGCAGGCCCGGGGGCAGACGTCGCACTGGATCCGCCCGTCCTCCAGGCGGTGCCAGTACCGCGTGGGGTGCGATGCGTCGGGCCCCGGCACGGCCATCCCGGCCTCCATCCCGACCGTACACCATGCGACGACCACCGAGCGAGGGGGGACCGATGCGAGGACGGCTGATCCGCGCGCTGTGCATCCTGGCCGCCACCGGGGCCCTGGCGCTCCCCCCCGTGGCGCTCGCCTCGGAGCCCCACCGGGGGCCGGTGCGGCACGAGCCCGCCGCCGGCCGGTCGGTCCGGGGCGCGGCCACGACGGTCCGGGTCCGGATCCGGGACAACGTGTTCCGTCCCCGGAGGATCACGATCCAGCGCGGGACCCGGGTCCGATGGGTGAACCGAGGGAACAACCCGCACACGACGACGTCCAACCGGGGCCTGTGGGACTCGGGGATCCTCTCCCCCGGCGAGTCGTTCACCCGGCGGTTCCGACGCACCGGCACGTTCCGCTACCACTGCGAGATCCACGTCGGGATGACGGGTCGGGTCGTGGTCGTGGCCTGAACCGAGACGGGATCGGGGGAGGCGGATCGCCGCCGACCGACGATCGGCCCACCGGGTCGCCGCTCCGGTGGGTCGCCACGGTTGCCGCGGGCCGCGATCAGAGGGGGAGCCCCAGGGGCGGGAAGCACCGTCGGCGGACCTCCGCCACCAGGCCCGCCACCTCCTCGTCGCCGGCGCCACCGCGCGTCCCCGGCTCCGAGAGCCGGTCGGGGACCGGCCCGCGGATCAGGCGCTCGGCATCCTCCCGCCATCCCTCCGGCAGCTCGTCCGGGACGTCGGCCCCCGCCATCTCGGCGAAGTGGATCGTCCAGGCCCGGGGGACGACCCGAGCCCACTGGTACCCGCCGCCGCCCGTGGCCACCCACCGACCGCCCGCCGCCTCGTGCGCCAGGCGGTGCAGGGCCCGGGCCGCCTCCCGGTAGGCGCGCGTGGACAGGCGGAGGTGGGCGAGCGGGTCCGTGGCGTGGGTGTCGCAGCCGAGCTGGGTGACGAGCACCCGCGGCCGGAACGCGGCGATCACCTCCGGCACGACCTCGTGGAACGCCCGGAGCCACCCCTGGTCGGAGGTCCCGGGCGGGAGCGGCACGTTCACCTTCGTCCCCGCCGCCTCCCCCTCCCCCATCTCCTCGACGAACCCCGTGCCGGGGAACAGGTACGCGCCCGACTCGTGGAGCGAGACCGTGAGGACCCGGGGGTCGGCGTAGAAGATCGTCTGGGGACCGTCGCCGTGGTGGACGTCGATGTCGACGTAGGCCACACGCTCCACCCCCCGGGAGAGGAGCCAGGCCACGGCGACCGCCGGGTCGTCGTACACGCAGAACCCGGAGGCCCGGGCCGGCATCGCGTGGTGCAGGCCGCCGGCGGCGTTGAACGCGTGGTCGGCTCGCCCCTCCAGGACCTCCTCGGCGGCGACGAGCGACGCCCCCACCACCAGGGCCGCCGCCTCGTGCATCCGGTCGAAGATCGGGTTATCGCCGGGACCGTAGCCGTACCGCCCCCACGGGCCGTCCTCACCGTGCCCCGCCCGCCGCGTGGCGTCGATGAACGCCGCGTCGTGGACCAGCGCGATCTCCTCGTCGGCGGCGCTCCGGCAGGGCACGACCGAGACCCCGGGGACCTCGTGCAGCCCGTAGGCCTCGATCAGGTCCCAGGTGAGCTGGACCCGCTCCGGCCGCAGCGGGTGGCCCGGCCCGTGGTCGTAGATCCGGGCCTCGCGGCAGACGACGAGCGCGGCCCGCCCGGTCACCGGGCGACGCGGAGGGCCTGGGTGGTCCGTTCCACGAGCAGCCCGGCCTCCTCCTCGGCCATCGTGAACGGCGGGCCGAGCATCAGCAGGTCGCCGTCGCCCTCCAGGTGGCCGGTGCTCGCGTACAGGAGGAGCCCCGCCTCGCGGGCCGCGTCCAGGACCCGTTCCGTGACCCGCTCCGTGCGGGCGAAGGGCTCCTTCGTCGTCCGGTCCCGGACCAGCTCGATCCCGAGCATCAGCCCCAGCCCCCGGACGTCGCCCACCCGGGGGTGGTCGGAGAGGGCCTCCCGGAGCTCCGTGCGGACGCCCTCCCCCAGGTCGCGGCTCCGCTCCACGAGCGCCCCCTCCTCCAGCCGCCGGAGCACGGCTCGGGCCACGGCCGCCCCCAGGCCGTGGTGGGACCAGGTGAACCCGTGGACGAAGCCGCCCCCCTCCCGGACGGCCTCGAACACGCTGCCGGAGCAGGCGCAGAACCCGAACGGGACGTAGCCGCTCGTGGCCCCCTTCCCCGCCGTGAGCAGGTCCGGCCGGACCCCCCAGTGGTCGCAGGCGAACCACCGGCCGGTCCGCCCGAAGCCCGTCATCACCTCGTCGGCCACCAGGAGCACGCCGTACGTCCGGCAGACCTCCGCCACCCGGGGCCAGTAGTCCTCGCAGGGGACGGCGGCGGCCAGCGTGGCCCCGGCCACGGGCTCGGCGATGAACGCGGCCACGGCGGCCGGGCCGGCGTCCCGGATCGCCCCCTCCAGCTCCTCGGCGTACCAGGCCCCGCACCCCTCGGGGTGGGCGGGGTTCGGGCAGCGGTACTCGTAGGCCGGGGAGACGTGGCGGCTCCGCCCCAGCCACGGGAGGTAGGGGGCCCGGAGGGGCTCCCGGCCCGAGGCGTCCAGCGCCCCGATCGTGTTCCCGTGGTAGGAGGCCCGCCGGGCCAGGACGACGTGGCGGTCCTCGCCCCGGGCCAGGTGGTAGGAGCGGGCCAGCTTCAGGGCGGTCTCCACGGCCTCCGAACCGCCAGAGACCGGGTAGATGCGTGGGTCGTCCATCGGCAGGTGGGGCGCCAGGGCGTCCGCGTAGGCCTCCACCGCCTCGGTCGTGAACATCGTCCCGTGGACGTAGTCGAGCCGGCCGAGGTGGTCGGCCGCGGCCGCCGCCAGGGACCGGTCGCCGTGGCCGACGTTCACCACGATCGCGCCCCCGGCCCCGTCAAGGTAGCGCCTGCCGTCGGCGTCCTCCACCCAGGCCCCCTCCGCCCGGACCGCCGTGGGGAGGGTCCGGGTGAGCACCCGGTGGAAGACGTGGCTCATCGCCTGGCGTCGCCCTCCCGGCGCCCGGTGTAGACGCCCTCCGGGTCGAGCTCCTCCCGGAGGATCCGGAGCTCCTCGGGGGTGGGGGCCGGGGTCTCGCCGAGCGGCTCGGCCGCCCGCATCTCCCAGCCCGTGGCGGCCCGGACGTCCTCCAGGGTGGCCCCGGGGTGGAGGGAGCGGAGCGTCATCTCCCCCGTGGCCTCGTCGAAGCCGTAGATCCCGAGGTCGGTGACCACCAGGGAGGGGCCGTTGCCGAACCACCCCCGCCGCCGGTCGTGCTCGGGGTCCCCGGACCGGCCGGGGCTGGTCCGGAAGTCCAGCCGCTCCACGAACGACCGCCGGGCCTGGCGGACGATCACGAACACCTTCCGGGCGTTGATGGCGATCTCGCAGGCCCCCCCGGAGCCCGGCAGCCGGACCGTGGGCTTCGCGTAGTCCCCGATCACCGTGGTGTTGATGTTGCCGTACCGGTCGATCTGGGCCGCCCCCAGGAACCCCACGTCCACCAGCCCGGCCTGCAGGTAGTAGGCGAACAGCTCGAACATCCCGGTCACGGCGGTGGAGCCGGTGACGAGCGTGGGGTCCCCGATCGACAGCGGGAGGCGGGCCGGGGCCGCCCCGAACACCCCGGACTCGTAGACCAGGTCCAGCCCCGGGGCCACGGTCCGCTTGGCCAGGTTGCAGACCACGTTCGGCAGCCCCACCCCCACGAAGCAGACCCGCTCCCCGGCCAGCTGGCGGGCGGCGGCCACGATCATCACCTCGGTGGGGGTGACGGGCTCGCTCACCCCCCGCCCCCCTCCGCCGGGAAGGCCCCGGCCGCCGCCCCCCCGTAGTCGCCGTAGTGCACCCGCCCCGACCACCGCTCGGCGGGGCGGAGGGACCGCAGCCGCTCCTCCCCCAGCTTCTCCAGGTACTCCCGGTGGGAGGAGAGGCCGTGGACCCAGCCCTCCAGCCACCGCTCCAGGGCCTCGGGGTCCCGGCTCACCCGCTCCCACTCCAGGTAGAAGCGGTTGTCGCGGTCGTAGTAGCCCTGGGCGTAGCTGGGGTGGCAGCCGAACGGCTCGTGGACCACGGCGTCCACGATGAGGCCGGGGATCGCGGTGCGGTTGGGGTCCGAGCGCACCACGTCCTCCCCCACCACCTCCTCGCAGACCACGATGACCCGCCGGGCGGCGAACGCCGCCTCCCGCTGGCACCCCAGCAGGCCCCAGATCTGGGCGTCCCCGGCCTCCGTGGCCCGCTGGACGGCGACGATCGCCACGTCGGGCCGGAGCGGGGGGACCACGTAGACCGTCTCCTCCCCGTAGGGGGAGCGGAGGGGGCGGATCAGGGGGTTCGCCCGGGGCAGGTCGGTCTCGTAGTAGCTCCGCAGGGGGAAGAACGGCAGGTTGGCCGCCCCGGCCAGGTACCGGCAGACCATCCCGAAGTGGGAGTACTCCTCGAGCTCCAGGGGCTCGGGGTCGGCCCGCTCCACCCGCCGCCGCACGGCGTGGAGGGAGCCCACCCCCGGGTTCCCCAGCCAGGAGAAGACGAGCTTGCGGGCCACCCCGGCCCCCACCATCTGGTCGTAGATCACGTCCGGGGTCATCCGGCAGAGCGTGAGGTCCCGGCGCCGCTGCCGGATGATCTCGTGCCCGGCGGCGAAGGAGATCAGGTGGGTGAAGCCCTCGATGGCCACGGTGTCGCCGTCGCGGACCAGCTCCGCCACGGCCTCCCGCATCGTGGTCAGCTTGCCCGGCACCGTCCTACCCGGAGGCCTCGACCTCGGCCACCGCCTCCTCGAACACCGCGAGGGCCCGCGTCGCCCGCTCCCGGTCCAGGACGAGGGGCGGCGAGATCCGCACGGCGTCGTCCCCCGCGCCCAGCACGAGGACGCCGCGGCGGAAGCAGCCCTCCTCGATCCGGGCCGCCGCCCGGTGATCGGGGAACGACACGCCGATCATGAGGCCCCGACCCCGGACGTCGCGGACGATCGGGTGGCGGCCGGCCAGGGCCCGCAGGTCCTCCAGCAGTGCCGCCCCCACGTCGCGGGCGTTCGCCACGAGCCCCCCCTCCAGGAGGTCGATGGTGGCGAGGGCCGCCGCGCAGGCCACGGGGTTCCCCCCGTACGTCGAGCCGTGGGCCCCCGGCTCCCAGGTCATCAGCTCGGCGCGGGCGAGCATCGCCCCGAGCGGCATCCCGCTCGCGATCCCCTTCCCGGCGACGAGCACGTCCGGCTCCACGCCCTCGTGCTCCAGGGCCCACATCCGGCCGGTCCGACCCATCCCCGACTGGACCTCATCCGCCACCAGGAGGATCCCGTGCTCGTCGCAGAGGGCCCGGAGGCCGGGGAGGAACCCCTCGGGGGGCACCACGTAGCCCCCCTCTCCCTGCACCGGCTCGACCACGATGGCGGCCACCTCCCGGGGGGAGACCAGCCGACGGAACAATCGCTCGCGGATCTCGGCGAGGTCGCCGTACGGCACGTGGAACACGCCGGGCAGCAGCGGGCCGAACCCCTCCCGGTAGCGGGCCTTGCTGGCGGTGAGCGAGACCGAGCCGTAGGAGCGGCCGTGGAACGCGCCGAGGAACGCGATCACGTACTGCCGGCCCGTGGCCAGCCGGGCGAGCTTCAGGGCGGCCTCGACGGCCTCGGTGCCGGAGTTCGTGAGGAAGGCCCGCACGGGCCCCCGCATCGGGGCGATCGCCGCGAGACGCTCACAGAGCTCGACGTAGATCGGGAGGAAGAAGTCCGAGGCGGAATAGTGGAGCAGCTCCCCGGCCTGCCGATGGATCGCCGCGACGACCTCCGGGTGACAGTGCCCGGTGGAGGTGACGGCGATCCCCGCGTTCAGGTCGAGGAACCGGTTGCCGTCCACGTCCTCGACCACGACCCCCGCCCCCCGGGCCGCCACCAGCGGGTAGGCGCGGGGCAGCGAGGGCGAGGTGACCCGACCGTCCCGCTCGATCAGGGCCCGGGCCCGGGGCCCGGGCACCTCGGTCAGCAGGTGCGGCGCGGGCGCCGAGGCCAGGTCGACCCCGGCGCCCACGCCGGCCGTCCCGGCGCTCACTCCGTGATCACCGTGCGGGACTGCTCCCGCATGTACTGCAGGAGGTAGTAGGGTCCGCCCGACGCCTTCCCGGTCGTCCCGGAGCCCTTCCAGCCGCCGAACGGCTGGGCGCCCGGCCAGGCCCCGGTCGTGGCGCCCGCCCGCCGGTTCACGTAGACCACGCCGGCCTCGATCGAGTCCAGGAACCGCCGAATCTCCTCCTGGTCCTCGCTGTAGAAGCCGGCGGTGAGGCCGTACTCGGTCTGGTTCGCGAGCTCCAGCGCCTGGTCCAGCGAGTCGACCGGCGCCACCGCGACGAACGGGACGAACAGCTCCTTCTTCCAGATCCAGGAGTCGAGGGGCACCTCGGCCACCGTGGGCTGCACGAAGTTCCCCCGGGCCAGGTCCCCATCGGCGACCCGCTCGCCTCCGGTGATGAGCGTGCCGTTCTTCTTCGCCTCGGCCACCGCCTCCTCGAACGTCTGGAGCGCGTGCTCGTTGATCACGGGCCCGAGGTAGACCTCCTTCCGGAGGGGGTCGCCCACCGTGATCCGCTCGGTCTTCTCCCTGAGCAGGCGGACGAACTCGTCGTAGACCTCCCGCTCCACGTAGACGCGGGAGCACGCCGAGCACTTCTGCCCGCCGAACCCGAACGCCGACCGCAGCACCCCGTCCGTGGCCTTGTCCAGGTCGGCGTTCCTGGTCACGATGGTGGGGTTCTTCCCCCCCATCTCGCAGATCACCGGCTTCGGGAAGTCCTTGGCGAAGGACCGGTAGATCCCCATCCCGACCTCGTAGGAGCCGGTGAACGTGATGCCGTCCACGTCGGGGCTCTGCACGATCGCATCGCCCGCCTCCGAGCCCCGGCCGATCAGCAGGTGGAACGCGCCGGGCGGCACGCCGGCGTCCCGGTAGATCTCGTACAGCTTGAGCCCCATGAACGCGCCGGCGTTCGAGGGCTTGAACACGACCGTGTTCCCAGCGACGAGGGCGGCCGACGAGGGGCCGGCCGCCAGGGCCAGCGGGAAGTTGAAGGGGCTGATCACGCCCCACACGCCGTAGGGGCGCATCACGTCCACGTACTCCCCTGACGCCCCGATCGGCTGCATCGGGACCTGGAAGCCCTCGTGCTTCTCCATCTCGTGGGCGTTCCACCGCAGGAGGTCGGCGGACTCCTCGACGTCGCCCAGGGCCTCCAGCCGGTTCTTCCCCACCTCGAAGGCCATCAGGGCGGCCAGGGCGTAGCGACGCTCGGTGATCAGGTCGGCGGCCCGGCGGATGATCCGGACCCGCTCCTGCCAGGGGGTCGCCGCCCACCGAGGGAAGAAGGCCCTGGCCGCGGCGATCGCGTCCCGGACGTCCTGCCGGGACGCCTGGCCGAACCGGCCGATCACGATGTCGCGGTCCACCGGGGAGCGCTCCTCGTACGCGCCCTCCCCCATCCGCGGCTCGCCGTTCACGTAGAACGGATGCTCCTGGCCGAGCCAGGAGCGGGCCTCCTCGATCCCCTGGTCGTACGCGCGGTGGAGCTCCTCGTCGTCGGCCGTCATCGTGGCGTAGGTGATGCGGAACCCCTGCTCTGCCATGGCGGCTCGCCTCCTTCCGGGATCGCACCGGGGTGCGAACCCCATGGTAGCCAAGCGCCGAGGTCGGTGGCGAACCCGGGGTCGCTTCCGGGCCCTCCGCCCCCGGCCGGCGTATCATCGGCTTCCCTTGAGGCTCGTGTCCTACGACCGGAGGGGGCACCGGCGACTGGGAGCGGTCCTCGGGGGTGGGGGCGGCGGCCGCCCGGAGCGGGTGGTCGATCTACCGGACCTCGTCGGGCACCCCGCCTTCCCCACCACCCTGGAGGCCCTGGTGGCTGCGAGCGGGGGCGCCGTGATGGATGCCGCCCGGGCCGCCCTGGAACGGGAGGAGGAGGTCGAGGCCTGCCTGGTCCAGGCGCCCCGCCTGCTGGCCCCGTTCTTCCCCCGGAGCCTCCGGGGGATCGACGTCCTCCCCGGCGAGCGGCGGATCGCCGGCCCCGGGGAGGAGCTCCCCTGGCCCCCCGGCGCGGCGTGGGTGGAACACGAGCCGCGGGTGGTGGCCGTGCTCGGCGGGTGGGGGGCGCCCCTGGAGGGAGCCCCCGGACCGCGGGTGCTGGGCTACGCGCTCGCCAGCGACTGGGTGGTCCGCGACGGGAGCGGCGACCCCAGGCCCCGGGAGGAGGCTCCGCCGATCGCGCTGGGGCCGTGCCTGGTGACCGGGGACGAGGTCGACCCGCAGACCGTCTTCCTCACGGTCCGGGTGGACGGCGAGGAGGTGGCCAAGGGGAACCTGAACGGCGCCGCCCGCGACCTCCTGGCCCTCGTGGCCTCCCTGGTCCGGACGGAGGGTCTGGGCCGGGGCGACGCCGTGGCCGTGACCCCGTTCCCCCCGGCGGGGACGGACCCCGCCCGCAGGCTGTGGCCCTCGGCCACCGTGGAGGTGGAGGCGGAGGGCCTGGGGGCCCTGCGGAACGCGATCCGCCGGGCGGGCTGAGCCCTACCGCGCCGCCTTCCGGGCGGCGTGGCGCTCCTGCGCTCGACGCTTCTCCCGCTCCTTCTTCCTCCGCTCCCGGTCGTGCGCCCAGCGGACCTTCTTCCGATCGCCGCGTCCCATCCAGCGCTCCTCCGGCCGGGGGCGAGCCCCGGCCTACGGTCGGGGCCGGGGGCGAACCCCGGCCTACGGTCGGGGCCGGGGGCGAGCCCCGGCCTACGTGCCCTCGTCGTCGCCGCCCTGGGCCAGCTGCTCGCTCCGGCGGCGTGCCTTGTCGATCGCGTTCAGGAAGGCCGCCCGCACCCCGGCTTCCTCCAGGTGGCGGATGGCCTCGATCGTCGTGCCCCCCGGGGACGTCACCATCTCCCGCAGCTCCACCGGGTGCATCCCGGTGTCCCGGAGCATCTTGGCCGAGCCGAGCATGGTCTGGATGATCAGCTCGGTGGCCACGTCCCGGGAGAGGCCGAGGAGGATGCAGGCCTCGATCATCGCCTCCGCCAGGAGGAAGAAGTAGGCGGGACCGGAGCCGGACGTGGCCGTCACCGCGTCCTGGTGCCTCTCCGGGAGGCGCAGGACCCGGCCGACGTAGCCCAGGAGCTCCTCGGCCACGGCGAGGTGCTTGTCCTCGGCGTGACGCCCCGGGGAGATCACGGACATCGCCTCGTCCACCATCACCGGCACGTTCGACATGACGCGGACCACGGGCACGCCCTCGGTCAGATGGCGCTCGACGAACGAGGTCCGGATCCCGGCGGCGAAGCTCACCACGAGCTGCTCCCTCCGCACGTGGGGCCCGACGTCGCGGAGCAGCGCCTCCATGTCCTGCGGCTTGACCATCAGCACGAGGGCCTCGGCCCAGGCACAGGCCTCCGGGTTCGACAGCGTGGCCTGGATCCCGTACTTCCCGGCGAGCTCCCGGGCTCGCTCCTCCCGCCGGCACGTGGCCATGATCTCCTCGGCCGACCGCCCCCCGGAACGGATCAGCCCGGAGATCAGCGCCTCGCCCATCTTCCCCGCCCCGAGGAACGCCACCCGTCTCCCGTCGCCCACGCTCCCCTCCTCACCTCCGCACGAGGCTCGTGACGAAGAACCACAGGTTCGCGGGACGCTCCGCCAGCCGCCGCGTGAGGTAGGGGTACCACTCGGTGCCGTACGGCACGTACACCCGCACCGGATGACCCTCGGCCGCGAGCCGGCCCTGGAGGTCCCGGCGCACACCGTACAGCATCTGGAACTCCACCCTGGAGGGCTCGACGCCCCGCCGCGCGATCAGGCGGCGGACCCCGGCGATCAGGGCCTCGTCGTGGGTGGCCACGTCCACGTCGTGCCCCAGGCCGAGCAGCGTGGCGAACAGCCGGCGGAAGGCCCGGTCCACGTCCGCCCGTCGCTGGTACGCGATCTCCGGCGGCTCCAGGTACGCCCCCTTCACCAGGCGGACCCGGGAGCGCTCCGGCAGGTGGAAGACGTCCGCCCCCGTCCGGCGGAGCGCGGCCTGCAAGCAGACCCCCACCCGCTCGTGGCGGGCCCGGACCTCCCGGAAGACGGCCAGGGTGCGCTCGACGTACGCCGAGCTCTCCATGTCGATCTCCACCAGCAGGCCCGCCTCCTCGGCCTCCTCCAGCACCCGCTCCAGCTCGGT
>DATLZP010000048.1:0-2318 GCA_035573935.1 Actinomycetota bacterium | reverse complement strand
GCCACCGAGCCGGCGTCGGTGTAGCGGGGCCCACCGTCCGGCCCGCCCGCGGCGCCGGCGGCGTGAGCCGGCGCACCGAGAATCGCCCGGCCCGGGGCCCGCGTTCCCCCGTCCTGGCGATGCTCGGGGCGCGCGCCCTCGGCTAGCATCGGCTGCCCTCCCACCTCCCCCACGGACCTCGAAGGAGGTGGGCGATGCCCTCTCTCTCCCGTCTCCCCCTGCAACGCCGCGCCGCGGTCGCCGGGCTCGTGGCCGGCGTGCTGGTCGGGTCGCTGGCCGGGGCGATAGCCCGAGCGCCGGCGCCGACGCGGCCGGCCCGGGCCCGGATCCTCCACGCCGCGCCGGTCCTCGCGGTCCCCGGGGCGCCGGTGGACCTCCGGTTCGTTCCCATCTGCGAGCCGGTCGAGAGCCCCGCCTGCGACCTCCGCGCCGCCACGCTCCACGTCCGGAGCGCCGGCGCCTGGACCGCGGTGCCCGGCACCGTGGAGGGCGGCGAGGCGACGTTCCGGGTCCCCGGCGAGCTGGTGACCGAGGCCGGCTTCGCCTACCACGCGGAGCTCACGTCGGCGACCGGCGCGACCTTCCCCTACCCGCCGAGCGGCGCGCGGCACCCGATCGCGGTGGCCAGCACGGCGGGCTTCCGTCGGGTGGCCCTCCCGGCCGACCTCTCCCTGGACGAGCTCCGGTCCCCGGATGCCACCGAGCTGTTCCTGCCCTGGGGGTCCGGTCCCGGGGAGGTGGGGCGGACCCGGCCCGGCCGGGGGGCGGACCCCCTGGGGCCGTCCAGCTTCGCCGTGGGGCCGTCCGGTGAGATCGCCGTGGCCGACTGGGTGAACGGCCGGGTGGCCGTCTTCCCCCGGCGGGGACCCTCCCGGGAGCTCCCCCTGCCGGAGCGGACGACGGTGGACGTCGCGGTGGCGCCCGACGGCCGGATCGGACTGGTCGGCCTGGGGCTGGGGGCCCGGGCCTGGGAGCTCGCCCCGGACGGCCGCCGCCTGGGGAGCTATCCGCTGGCCCTGGGGGCCCCGGCCCGGGTGGCGGCCGGTGACGACCTCCGGGCCATGGTGGCCCCGGGGCAGTGGGTGCCCGTCCGCTCGCCGGGCGGTGAGCCGCTGGCCCCGGCCGAGCAGGACGCCGGCCGGGCGGCCTCCCCGACCGGCGGGCGCTCCCAGGACCTGGGGGAGGACCGGTTCGCCGCGGCCTGGGCCTCCCCGGGGGGCGGGACGGTCGGCGTGCTCGTGGACCTGCCGCCGGGGATGAACGTCGGGCTGGACTACTTCGTCCAGCCCCTCGGGGACGGCGGCGCCCTGGTGGCCCGGGGGCTCTGGGACGACACGAGGATGGCGGTGGGGGTGTTCCGCTTCTCGGCCCGGGGCGAGCTGCTCGACCTCTCGCTCCTCCCCGAGCCCTCCACCCGGATGGACGCCAGGTTCTCCACGGTCCGGTTCGCCCCGCCGGGGGCGGTGCTGGCCGCCTACGACCGGCCGGACGGACTGGCCATCGAACGCTTCGAGGTGATCGCATGAACGCAGGCACGAGGAACGCGCGCGCCGCCGTGGCCGCCTGCTTCGTCGTGGGCGCGCTCGCCGCGCAGCTCCTGCTGGGGGCGGCCGCCGCGGTCGCCGGGACGTGGTCGAGCGCGAACTGCACGGGGCGCAGCTACGCGATCTCGACGTGGAAGCGCTCCCAGGCGAAGGCGTACGCGCAGGAGGCCGACGAGGAGGGGTACGAGTGGGGCGGCGGCTGTTACAAGTTGAACGACCGGGATGACACGCCCGGGGCGCCCGACAGCGGGGGCGAGGGGGCCGACTGCTCCGGCTTCACGTTCAAGAGCTGGGCCCTGCGGTCCTCGGAGGGCGCGTCCGGCTTCCAGTACCACGAGCACGAGCGGTTCATCCACGGCCCCTACTCCACCGCGGACTTCGCCTCGCCCTGCTCCTCCTGCCCGTTCCGGGTGCTGTCGAGCAAGTCCTACGCCGCCACGACCTACATGGACGCGTTCGTCTATCGGACCAGCGGAGCCGGCCACATCGGGATGATCTACGCGGAGGGCTCCGGGGGGACGGACCTGATCGTCGAGGCGAAGAGCGACGAGCTCGGCACCCGGATCGCGTGGACCGACTACCGCCAGCAGTCCGCGTACCGAGCGGTCGCCAGGACGTCATGGACGCCCGAGTGCTACCCGCGATGCACCTGAACCGCGGGCTGCGGCGGATCGGGGCGGTGGCCTGCGCCCTCCTGCTGGCGGCGGGCTGCCGCCCCGGCCCCCGGGCCGAGACCGTGGGCGCCGGCCCGCCCACGCCGGCGCCGGGCGAGGG
>DATLZP010000047.1:0-7250 GCA_035573935.1 Actinomycetota bacterium | reverse complement strand
AGCGCAGCGTGCCGCCCTCCGTGGCCCCCTCCGCCCCCGGGTACCGCCCGAAGTAGTGATCGAACGTCCGGTTCTCCTTGATCATGAAGACGATGTGCTCGATCGGGATCTCCTCGGGGGGCGGGAGCTCGCCGGGCCGGGAGCGCTCGGGGGTGGGCGAGGGCGATCCCTCCGCCCCTCCGGCCGGCCGGGCGGTGCCCGGGCCGCTCCGGTCCGGCAGGATCTGCCACGCGATCAGCAGCGCCAGGACGCCCACGAACACGAGGAAGCCCGTGCGCCGGCCGGACCCTCCGCGCCGGGGGCCGGGGCCGGCCGCCCGCCTCGGTGACCGGAAGGGCCGTCCCACGATCGGCCCAGTCTAGCGGCGGAGCGTGCGGAGCAGGCGAGCCAGCGCGGCCCGCCCGCCCTCCGGGGCCAGGTTCCGCAGGGCCCAGGGGTCCCGCAGGAGGTCGTAGCGTTCCCGCTCACCGTTCCGGTACCGGACGTAGAGCGCGTCCTCGGTGCGGACGGCCCGCCAGGGCGGGACGGCGTGACCGAACCACTCCATCAGCACGCCCTCCCGCCAGCCGGTCCGCCGCCCCCGGACCAGGGGAAGGAGGCTCCGCCCGTCCAGGCCGCCGGGACGCTCCAGGCCGGCCAACGCCGCCACCGTCGGGGCCACGTCCACGAGCGAGACCAGCCCCTCTCGATCGCCCGGGCGCGCCCCCGGCACCCGCAGGAGGAACGGGACGCGCGTGCACTCGTCGTAGGGGCAGGACTTGCCGACCCAGCGGTGCTCCCCGAAGGAGGCTCCGTTGTCGCTCGTCACGAGGATCGCGGTCCCGGCGAGGTCGCCGCGCTGCCGGATCGCCTCCACGAGGCGCCGGAGCGCCTCGTCCACCGCGAGGAGGGATGCCGCGGCGTCCAGGCGGGCGGCGTGCAGCGCCGGCACGTCCACCGGCGGAAGCCGGCGGACCCAGGTCGGCTTGTCCCGCACGTCGGCCTCGTCGAACGAGGGCGGATCCCGGAGGTCCGCTCCCCGGAACGCGCCCGCGTGACGGGGGGCGGGGGTCCAGGGAGCGTGGGGTGCCGTCGGGGCCAGGACGAGCAGGAACGGCCGGTCCGACGGCGCCTCCCGCACGAAGCGGACGGCCCGGTCGGCGAGGACGTCGGTCAGGTAGTCGCTCGGTGCGGAGCCGCGGGGCACGGCGAGCCCGTCCTCCACGAGGACGTGGTCGTAGTAGACCGTCGCCCCGCTCCCCTGCCACTTCGCCGTCCAGCGGTCCCACCCCGGCGGGACGAACGGCGTCGGTCCGAACGGGTAGCCGTTCAGGTACTTCCCAACGTAGCCGGTGTGGTAGCCGGCGTCGTGGAGCCAAACGGCGAACGTGTCGCCGTCGTCCAGCCTCGCCCCGTCCCGGTTCGTCCGCACGCCCGTGCGGCGCGCGTACCGCCCGGTGAGCAGCGACGCCCGGGAGGGGCAGCACAGGGGCACGTTCACGAACGCCTCGGGGAACCGGACCCAGTGGTCCCCCGGGTCCTCCAGGCGGGACTGGAGCCACGGCATCAGGGGCGGGTCGTGCGGGATGGTCCACCAGGGCTGGTCGTCGGTCAGGACGATCACGATGTTCGGGCGCCGGTCCGGGGGCGGGGTCCGTCCCGCCCCCGGGGCCGCGAACGTGACGACCGCGAGCACCCCGAGGAGCCCGAGGGCCCGGGCCCCGGGGCCCATCGGGCGGATCCGAGGCATGGCTCGCCGGGGAGGCGCGGGGTCCGGCGGCCTCACCGGTCCAGCCAGCCGCCCCCCCGGCCGTGGCGGGCCGCCACCAGCCCGGCCGCGATGGAGAGCGCGATCTCCGCGGGATCTCGGCCCCCGAGGTCGAGCCCCACCGGGGAGCGCACCCGCGACAGCTGATCCTCGCCAACCCCCCGGCGGCGGAGCTCTTCGAGCCAGTGGCCGACGTGCCGGCGGCTCCCCACGACGCCCACGAAGCGGGCGGGGCTCCGCAGCACGCGTTCCAGCACGTCGGCCAGGTAGGGGGCGTCGTGGTCCGTGCAGACCACCTCGGTCCGCTCGTCGAGCGGAAGGTCGTCCAGGGAGGCGCGGGTCTCCGCTCCCTCCGAGCGCCGCTCCGGCCTGGGCTCCACCAGGACGCCCCTCGCACCGACCACCCGGCATACCCGGAGGAGCTCGCGGGCCACCGGCGTGTCCGACACGATCACGAGCGTGGGGGTCGGGACGTGGGGCTGCAGCAGCACGTCCACCTCCCCCAGCTCGTGCCGGTAGGTCCGCGTGGCCGGGGCGCCGCCGGAGATCACGCCGGGGGCGTCGGTCAGGGCGGCGGCGTCGAACTCGGCGCAGCCGAGCGTGCCGGAGATCGGCCGGCCCTCGGCGATCGCCAGGCGGGCGCCCACCCGGCACGGCGGCTCCCCCCGCACCGCGACGGCGATCGCCTCCACCCACGGTCCCTCCGGGCCGGGCCCGGCCCCCTCCGCGGCGGGCGCACCGGGCCCGGGAGCTTCGTGGCCCGGGGGGTGGGGGCCGGTCCGCCCCGCCAGGAGCTCCAGCGCGTGGCCCAGGACCGGGAGCACGGCCTCCAGGCCCTCCCGGACCCCTCGGGGGCTCCCCGGGAGGTTCAGGATCAGGGCCCGGCCGGCCGTCCCGGCGACGCCGCGGGAGAGCGCGGCCATCGGGGTCTCCGCCAGGCCGGCCCGCCGCATCAGCTCGGCCAGGCCCGGGGCCTCGCGCTCCAGGACCGCCCGGGTGGCCTCCGGCGTGACGTCCCGGGGCCCCAGGCCGGTCCCCCCCGTCGTCACGACCAGGTCGAACCCGTCGTCCGCCAGCGAGCGGAGGACGGCCTCGATCTCGGCGCGCTCGTCGGGGACCACGACCCGCCTGGCTACATCGAGGCCGGCCGTCCGGAGGATGGCCTCGGCGGCGTCGCCGGACTCGTCCCGGCGCGTCCCGGCGTGCACCCCGTCCGAGACCGTGACCACCGCGGCCCGGGCCGCTCGCTCCACGGACCCATCCTGCCACAGACCCCTGGACCGTTCGGGCTCATGCCCCCCACGCGCCGAGCTCGCGTTCCCCGAGGCTCGTCCCCTCCGCCAGCGGGGCGAAGAGCCAGACCTTGGCCAGGGCGACGGCCCCCGCCCCCAGCACGAGCCCGACGGCGACGGGTCCGATCCAGGGCGGCCCCCATCCCCCCGCCCGGAACACCAGCCCGACGAGCCCGAGGTTGCCCGCCGCCACCTGGACGTTCGCCCCCACCTCGAGGGCGGCGAGCTGGCGCCGACGCTCGTCGGGGTGGCCCGGACGGCCCATCGGGAGCAGGTAAAGCCAGGCTCCCAGGAGGGTCTGGATCACCCAGCCGCCGACCAGCGCCAGGAGGAAGATCGGTCGGAACCCGGCGACCGCCGCCGGTCCCCGGACGAGCGCCCAGGCCAGGGCCAGGGTGCCCCCCATGCCCCAGCCCACCCCGGCCACGAGGTGCTTGGCCGCGACGGGCGCCGGCCATCGCCGGGGAGCGGCCAGGACCCGGCTCACGAGCCACCCGACCCCGACGGCCGCCCCGGCCAGCGCCACGCCCCCCGCCGCCGCCACGGCCCGCGATCCGAGCGCCGCCCCCGTCGATGCGCCCACCACCCCCACCGCGTACAGCGCCGCCGTCCATCCCCCGTGCCAGGAGGGCATCCGGACCCGGAGCACCGTCGGGAGGAGCGTGACGAGGGTGGCCAGGATCGTGCCGCCCGCGAAGCCCAGGACGTTCAGCACCGGGTGCGCCCGGGCCAGGCCCTCCCGGAGGCCGCCCTGGGCGAGACCGCCGCCCACCAGCGCGCCGATCGCGCCGCCCGCCAGCACCGACGCGCACGCGAACAGGTAGCCCAGGAGGGGGAGCCGATGCCGGAGGTGGAGCGACCGGCGGCGCGCCCGGGCCACGAACCACCCCAGCAGCGCCATGGCCAGCACGAAGGCGGCGCCGCCGAGCGTCACGAGCCACGCGACGCCCCGCGCCATCCCCGCCACGACGGCGAGCGTCCCCCCGTTCACGGCGAGGAACTGGACCAGGACGGGGGCCGTCGGAGGCGGCGGGGCCGCCGCGAGGGCCGAGGCGAAGGTCTGCATCGCTCCCGAGATGGCTGTCCCGACGGCCCCGGCCATGGCGAGGTGGAGCGGCAGCCACCACCCCAGCCTGGCCTGGGGCGGGAGCAGGAGGGCGACACCGGCTGCCGTGAGCCAGAGGCGCGCCGTGGTCTGGTACAGACGGTTGGTCACGCGGGGGCGCACGTCGGACCTCCCGTCGGCGACCTCACGGACCGCCGTACGTCCAATCGGGTTGCTTCCGCGCGTGGTCCTCGTCGTAGCGGAACCGTCCCGCGCCCTCGTCCAGGTCCTCGAGCTTCGGGAACCGCACGCTCCCGGGCCGGGGGCAGGGACGCCCGAGGTGCTCCCGGAACTCCTCCCCGAAGGCGTGGACCAGGCTCTGGATCAACAGGCTCTCCCCGGTGGGGAGGGCGCACCGCTGGCCGTCGGTACACGTCCGGGCCCGGGCCAGGATCCGGGCCAGGCTGCCCTCGTCGCCGCGCCCGGCCTCGATCCCGGCCAGCTCCTGGGTGACCGCGTCGGTCCCGAGCTTGCAGGGCGGGCACTGGGCGCAGGACTCGACCCACAGGAACCGCGAGTAGCGGAACGCGAGCTGCACGACGCAGGCGCCGTCGCCGAAGACGGCGAACCCGCCGGAGCCGAGGCCCGAGCCCATCCGTCGCATCGAGTCGAAGTCGAGCGGCACGTCGAGCTCCTCTGGGAGGAGGACCGTGTTCGACGCTCCCGGCACGATCGCCTTCAGGCGACCCTCCCGGACCCCGCCCCCGAAGCCCTCGACCAGGCCGCGCAGGGGCGTCCCCAGGGGGAGCTCGACCACCCCCTCACGCGCCACGTCCCCGCAGACGGTGAACACCATCGTCCCCGGGGAGCCTTCCGTGCCCGCACGGGCCAGCCACCCCGGCCCCTCCCGGAGGATGTGCGGGACGTTCGCCAGGGTCTCCACGTTGTTCACCAGCGTCGGGTTCTCCCCGGCCGCCGTCCCGAACAGGCCCTGGGCGAACGGACGGAGGATCCGGGGCAGGGGGTCCCGCCCCTCGATCACCTCCAGGAGCCCTGTCTCCTCGCCGAGGAGGTAGTGGTCGGGCCCCAGGACCACCCCGACCTCGACCCCGCCCAGCGCATCGGCGGCCTCCATCTCCTCCACCGCGGCCCGGAGCCGCGCGATCTCGTGGTGGAAGACCCCCTTCAGCCCGATGAAGGCCCTCCTCGCCCCGACCGCGTGGGCAGCGATGGCCAGTCCCTCGAGCACCTGGTACGGGTTGCGGCGGAGGAGCGCCCGGTCCTTGAACGTCGCCGGTTCCCCCTCGGCGCCGTTGGCCACGGCGAAACGCTCCCCGGCGCCCGCCCCCGCGATGGCCGCCCACTTCTGCCCCGTGGGGAACCCACCGCCGCCTCGCCCCCGCAATCCGCTGCGGGTGACCTCGAGGATCACGTCGCCCCGGTCCATCCCCAGCGCCCGTTCCAGCCCCCGGCCGCCCCCCACGGCCGCGTACTCCTCGAGGGACGCGGGGGCGGCGTCCAGGAGCCCCGACGGCCCGCTCACGGCCGACCCCCCTGGACCGTCGCCAGGTCGTCGGGGTCGGCCGAGAGCACGAGCTGCGGAAAGACCTCGAACTCCCAGGCGTCGACGTGGTCCCGGACGGCCCGCAGGAGCGCCCGGGGGTCGGGGGCCGGCATCCCGAGCAGCTCCTCCAGGGCCCGGTCCACGCGCCTGGCCGCCGCCACCACGTCCTCGAGCTCCAGCCCGGCGGCCAGGGCATCGAGCGGGGCCCCCCGGGCCCGATGGTCGTCCCAGCTCACCCGGAGCGCCTCCAGATCGGCGGAGCCCCCTCCCGCCACCAGGGCCTCGGCCAGGACGAGGAGGGTGACGTGCTCGTCCGTCAGGGTGGCGAACGGTTCGATCGCCGGGCACCCGCAGAAGTCACACACCGCTCGTGGCCCCCCGCGGCGACGTCGAAAGCCGGGACACGCAGAGCCCAGGCTGGGCGAACGGAAGGAGCTCGACGGCTCGGACGTCGGAGCGCCAGGCGGAGAGCGCCCCCCGCATGATGCCGAGATGGACCGGGCAGACGACCTCGGACGCCTCCCGGGCCACCTCGAGGAACGGGCAGCGACGGAGCCGGATCGTCACCGACCCCTCCCCCCGGGCCGCCTCCGGGGCGAACCCCATCTCCTCCAGCATGCCGAGGAGCGCCCGGACCGCGTCGTCCCCCGACCGCGGCCCGGCCCCGGCCGCCGATGCTGCCTCCCGCCCCCACTCCCTGCCGGCCTCCAGGGCCGCCCGGGACGCGTCAGGCCCGGCCCGGCGGAGCGAGGCGGCGAGCGCCCGGGCCAGGCGGAGGTACCTGTGGTCGTCCTCCCCCCGCCTCGACGTGGCCCGGTAGACCACGCGCGGCCGGCCGGGCCGTCCCGACCGTTCGACGGCCCGGAGCACCAGGCCGGCGGCCTCCAGCGCCCGGAGGTGGAACCGCACGGTGCTCACGTGGAGCGCGACGGCGGCGGCGAGCTCCGAGGCATCGAGACCGGGATCCGCGCGGCGGAGCGCGTCGAGCAGCCGGGCCCGGCTCTCCCCGGCCAGGGCCCGGTGCGTGAGGAGCTCGGTGGCGGCGGTCGACACGACGTCGAGGAGTTTACACCAAACTCTTCCTCGTAAATGGGAGGCGCCGCCGCCGCGCGCGATAGGCTCGGCCCATCCGACGTGAGGGAGGATGCGTGGCAGCCTGGATCGATGAGCTCGCGGAGGCGCTCGGCGAGGAGCCTCTCTCGCCGGCGGAGACGGCCGAGCTCCTCCAGGCGGCCCGGGAGGTGGCCCACCGGGTGGAACGGCGGATCACCCCGCTCGCCGCGTTCCTCGTGGGCTCGGCCGTGGGGCGGGGGCTCGGGACCGGGGAGACGAGGGCCCAGGCCCTCGGGCGGGCCCGGGAGGTCCTGCGGGCCATGCTCCCCGGGGGGGAGGAGGGAGGGGACGCCGACCGGGGGTGAGCCGTCCCCCGGCCTCGGTCGGCCGGGCGGGGCTGGCGGTCCCCGGCCCGGACGTCGTACCGTGGAGGGAGGATGACCGCCTGGGAGCCGCCCGCGTCCGCCCCGCCCCCCGGCGGGCCGCTCGTGGACACGTTCGGCCGCGTGGCACGGGACCTGCGGATCTCGGTCACCGACCGGTGCAACT
>DATLZP010000046.1:0-2451 GCA_035573935.1 Actinomycetota bacterium | reverse complement strand
CGGTCGGCCCCTGGCCACCGAGCGGCTGGTCCACGAACGCCTGGGCAAGCCCACGGCGCTCGCCGTGTTCGCCAGCGACAACCTCTCGTCCTCGGCCTACGCCACCGAGGAGATCCTCCGGGTGCTGCTGCTGGGGGGGCTGGGGATGGCCGCCTTCCGGCTCGTCCTGCCCCTCACCCTGGCCCTGCTCGCCGTGCTGGGCGTCCTCCTGTTCTCCTACCGGCAGACGATCAAGGCCTATCCCCAGGCCGGGGGCGCGTACCTCGTCACCAGGGACAACTTCGGCCTGCTGCCGGCGCAGATCGCCGGGGTGGCGCTCCTCACGGATTACATCCTCACCGTCTCGGTCTCGGTGTCGGCCGGGACGGCCGCCCTCACCTCGCTGTACGGACCGCTGTTCCCCTACCGGGTGTGGATCTCCGTGGGCTTCATCGCGCTGATCGCGCTGGGGAACCTCCGCGGGGTGCGCGAGTCGGGGCGCCTGTTCGCCGTGCCCACCTACTTCTTCATCGGGATGATGGCGATCCTGATCGGCACCGGCGTCTGGAGGCTCCTGGCCGGCACGCTGCCCACGCACGCCGGCCGGTTCCCCCTCCACCCCGAGGAGGCGGCGACCGCCCCCCCGGGGTTCGCCTACGTCTGGCTCCTCCTGCGGGCCTTCGCCTCGGGCGGCGCCGCGGTGACCGGCGTGGAGGCCATCTCCAACGGCGTCCCGGCCTTCCGGCCCCCGGAGTGGCGCAACGCCCGCACCACGCTGATGTGGATGGGGGGGATCCTGGGGACCCTCTTCCTGTTCCTCTCGCTCTTCGCCGCCCGGATGCACATCACGGTGGACCCGGGGGAGAAGGTCACGGTGGTGGCGCAGATCGGCCGGGTGGTGTTCGGGTCCCACGGGCCTGGGACGGCGCTGTTCGCGGCGCTCCAGGTGGCCACCCTCCTGATCCTCGTGCTCGCCGCGAACACGAGCTTCGCCGACTTCCCCAGGCTGGCCAGCTTCGTGGCCCAGGATCGGTTCCTCCCCACCTGGCTGACCCGGCACGGAGACCGTCTGGTCTTCTCCAACGGCATCGTCGCCCTCGCCATCCTGTCGAGCGTGCTCGTGATCCTGTTCGACGCCAGCGTGAGCCGCCTGATCCCCCTCTACGCGATCGGCGTGTTCACCACGTTCACGTTCTCCCAGCTGGGGATGGCCAAGCGCCACCTCGTCCTGCGGGAGCCGGGGTGGCGGGCCGGCCTGGCGATCAACGGCCTGGGGGGGGTCGTGACGGCGGTGGTCACCGTGATCATCGCGTCGGTCAAGTTCACGCATGGCGCGTGGATCGTCCTCGTCTCGCTCCCGCTGGTCCTGGCCGGCCTCCTCCGGATCCATCGGTACTACGGGGAGGTAGAGGTGAGCCTCCGGGATCCCGGCCGGCGGGGCCCGGTCCGCGACCTCCCACGGCAGCGCGTGGTGATCCCGGTGGGCACACCCGGCCCGGAGGACGTCTACGCGGTGGCGTACGCCCAGCGGCTCTTCCCCCTCGACGTGCGGCTCGTCCACTTCGCCGAGCCCGGGACCGCGATCGGGCCCATCGTGGACGCGTGGGGCGACCTCGGGCAGGTGCTCGAGCTCCGCCTGCAGCGCCACGGCCTCCCCACCGAGATCCGCGATCTGGCCCGGGAGCTCCGGGCTACGGCGGAGCGTGAGGCGCTGATCAACGTCATCATCCCGGAGACCGTCCGCCACCTCGGGTGGCGGCACCTCCTCCGGGCGTGGCGGGTCCAGCGGATCAAGGCCGCCCTGGTCGGCGAGGCGGGCGTCGTGGTGACGAACGTGGCTCACCACGCGGGCTACGAGGCCCTCGAGCCGGTGGGCGGCGCGTCGGCGCAGGGATGGCGGCACGTCGCCGTCGTGCTCGTGGGAGGGGTCCACAACGCCACGGCCCGCGCGCTCCGCTACGCATGGTCGCTGCGCGCGGACGAGGTGCGGTGCCTCCATGTCGACACGGACCACGAACGGGCGGAGCGGGTGCGCGAGGAGTGGGCCCAGCTGCACGCCGACCTCCCGCTCGAGGTCCTCCCCTCCCCCTACCGCCAGGTCGCCGGCCCGATCCACGCGTGGGTCCGGGCCATCCTGGAGGAGCACCCCAGGACCTTCGTCACGATCGTCCTCCCGGAGTTCGTGGTCCGGAAGCGCTGGCACCGGTTCCTCCACAACCAGACCGCCCTGACGCTCAAGGGCACGTTCCTGTTCGAGCCGTCCGTGGTGGTCTCCGCGGTGCCCTACCGGCTCTGAGGACGGGCCGCTCCCCGGTCCCGGTCGCCTCGCGGCCGGACCCGGCTCCCCCGGTCGGTGGCGGGGCCGCGGCGTCCCGGGACCGGGGGGCCGGGAGCGGGTAGGGTGGGCTCGGCGGTGGCGCGAGACGTCCGGGCGGGACGCGGGTCGTCCCCGGGCGCGCCCCGGGCGGGGAT
>DATLZP010000045.1:0-3349 GCA_035573935.1 Actinomycetota bacterium | reverse complement strand
GTACGCGTACACGCAGTTCCGGCCCTGGCAGCTGCCGAACTACTGGCACTGGGCCGAGGAGTACGTCCTGTCCGACAACTTCTTCGCCTCGGCCACCGGGCCCTCGTTCCCCAACCACCTGTACACGATCGCCGCGCAGTCGGGCGGCGCCCTCGACAACCCCTGGCAGCCGAAGGGGGCGCTGCACGACATGCTCCGCGAGGGCCTGGCCAAGTCGTGGGGGTGCGACATCGCGGAGGGGGGCTACGTCGAGATCCTCGACCCCGAGGGGCAGCTCGTGAGGGTCGAGCCCTGCTTCGACTTCCGCACCGAGGGGGACCTGCTCCGCCGGGCGGGGATCCCCTGGGCCTACTACGCGGCCACGAACACGCAGCGGGGCTACATCTGGTCGGCGTACGCGGCGATCGACCGGTACCGGAACAACCCCCGGATGTGGGAGCGGTACATCCGGCCCGTGGACAACCTGCTCCGGGACATCCGGGCCGACCGTCTGCCGGCCGTGACGTGGGTGACGCCGCGCTTCGAGCTCTCCGAGCACCCCGAGTACAACTTCTGCCACGGCGAGAACTGGACCACGAAGGTGGTGAACGCGATCATGCGCTCCCCGATGTGGGAGCACACCGCGATCTTCATCACCTGGGACGACTGGGGCGGCTTCTACGATCACGTCCCGCCGATCCGGATCGATCCGTTCGGGCTGGGGATCCGGGTCCCGCTCCTCACGATCTCGCCCTACGCGAAGCGCGGACACGTGGACAGCCGGGAGGGGGAGTTCTCCTCCGTGCTCCGGTTCATCGAGGACAACTGGGGCCTGTCGCAGCTCACGCACCGCGACCGGCGGGCGGAGAACCTCTCGTCGAACTTCGACTTCCGTCAGGATCCCCGGCCGCCGGATCCCCTCCCGCTCCGCACGGACTGCGAGGGTCCGATCTGGTCCCCGCCCCCACCGCCGAACCCGTAGGCGGGCCGGGGCGCGGTAGGCTGCGGGCACCGATGGCCGACGATCTCGCCGAGGATCCGGGCCGGGCCGCCCTGGCCCGCGAGCTGTACTGGGCGGAGGAGGCCACCCCGCTCCGGCGGATGACGGTGGCCGAGGCCCGGGACGCGCTCCACGACCTGGCCGCGCTCCTCCGGGCCGACGAGCGCGTTCCGATCCCCCGGGGCGAGCCCAACCTGGCGTCGCCGTCCCGGGCCCGCCGCCAGGCCAAGCTCCGCCTGTTCCGCTTCCTCCGGCCGGTCTCCCGCCGCTACGACCGGCTCCTGGGGGACCTGGCGGAGCTCACCGCGGCCCTCGCCGGACGGGTGGCCGAGCTGGAGGCGGAGGTCCGGAGGCTCCGGGAGGAGCGGGGGGGCGGGGACCGGTGAGGATCGCCGTCGTCCACCCCCAGACGCCGTTCGTCCGGGGCGGGGCCGAGGCCCACACCGAGGCGCTCCGCCGGGCCCTTCGGGAGGCCGGCCACGAGGCGGAGATCGTGACCGTGGCGGGCAAGTGGTACCCGGCCACCGAGCTCGTGCACCACATGGCGGTCTGGCGGGCCCTCGACCTGTCGGAGTCCAACGGCCTGCGGATCGACGCCGTGATCGCGCTGAAGTTCCCCGCCTACCTCGTGAAGCACGAGCGGAAGATCGTCTGGCTGATCCACCAGCACCGCTCGGCGTACGAGCTGTGGGACCACCCGGAGTTCGCCGACCTCTCGCGCCAGGAGGAGGGCCCGGCGGTCCGCGACATGATCCGCCAGGCCGACCGCGTGGCGCTGGGGGAGGCGAAGCGGGTCTTCGCCAACTCCCGGAACGTCCAGGCCCGGCTGTGGGACTCGATCCGGATCTCCTCGGAGCCCCTCTACCACCCCTCGCCGCTGTCGGAGTCGCTCGCCCGGATGGCCCCCGGCGGCTATGGGCGACACGTCCTGTTCCCCAGCCGGATGGAGCCGCTGAAGCGCCAGGCGCTCGCCGTGGATGCGATGCGCCACGTCCGGAGCGACCTGGAGCTGGTCCTGGTGGGGGCGGGCCCCGACGAGCCCGGGCTGCGGGAGCGGGTACGGCGGGCGGGCCTGGAGGGGCGGGTGCGGTTCGAGATCGGCGTGCCCGACGAGCGGCTCCGGGAGCTCTACCTCGGTGCCCGGGCCGTGTACTACGGGCCCTTCGACGAGGACTACGGCTACGTCACGCTCGAGGGGTTCGCGGCCTGCCGCCCGGTGGTCACGCTCTCCGACAGCGGGGGGCCCCTGGAGCTCGTGGAGGACGGGGAGACCGGGCTCGTGGTCCCCCCCGACCCGGCGGCGATCGCCGAGGCCTTCGACCGGCTGGCCGGGGACGACGGGCTGGCCCGCCGGCTGGGGGAGGCCGGCCACCGGCGGCTGGCCGAGGCCGTGCCGTCCTGGCCGGAGATCGTGGCCCGGCTCCTGGACTGAGGAGCCGTGCTCGGCCCGGCCCGGATCCGCCGCCTCCGCCTCCGGGCCCGCCAGGCCCTGGCCCGCCGACGGTGGGACCACCGGGTGGAGCCCCGGCTGGGGTTCCTCTCCCCGATGCCCCCCGCCCCCACCGGGATCGCCACCTACGCCCGGGCCGTGCTCGACGACCTGCGCCGGGAGGGCTTCCTCGACCGCCACCGGGTGGACGTCGTGTGGCCGGTGGCGGGGCGGCACGAGGCCCTGGTCCCCTGGTACGCGCTCGCCGTCTACCAGCTGGGGAACAACGTCCTGTTCCACCGGGACATCTACCGCCACGCCGTGCAGACGCCGGGCGTCGTCGTCCTCCACGACCTCGCCCTGGACGACTTCGTGCGGGGGCTCCTCGCCCAGGGCGATCCCCTGGGGCACCAGGCGGTCCGGGAGGCCCTCCGGCTGCGGGACCGGATCGGCTCCCCCGACGCCCTGGCCAACCCGCCGCTCCGCGTGCCCTGGGTGGCCCACGTCGCCCGGCGGGCCCGGGGGATCGTCGTCCACTCCGACTTCGGCCGGCGGTACCTCCGGGAGCTGGGGTGCCGCACGCCGGTGTTCGTGGTGCCCCACCCGGTCCCGGAGGACGACCGGGCCCTGGAGCGGGCGGGGCGGCGGTCCGGGGAGCTCCGGGCCCCGGCCGAGGCCCGGGGGATGGAGGTCCTGGTGGGCGTCCTCGGCGACCTGAACGCGGCGAAGCTGATCGACGTCGTGCTGGCCGCCGTGGGGCAGCTCCCGGCCTCGGTGCACGCGGTCGTCGTGGGGCGACGGGTGGAGGGCTACGACGTCGAGGCCGCGGTGGCGGCGAGCGGGCTGGGGGAGCGCGTCGCCCTCCACGCCGACGTCCCCGACGAGGACTTCCGGGCCTGGCTCCGGGCGGTGGACGTGGTGGTGGACCTCCGGTTCCCCCA
>DATLZP010000044.1:0-2251 GCA_035573935.1 Actinomycetota bacterium | reverse complement strand
CCCACCCCCCGTCCCCCTCCCCTCCCGGCGGGATCGGCTCGCGCCGGGCCCTCGGCTCGGGCACGATGGCCCGGGATGGCGAGCGTCCTGCGGCGTCCGGAGGGGACGGCACCGCTCTCGGCCCCGCCCTGGAGAGCGTGGGAGGCGGCGGTGGTGTTCGGGGTCGGCTACGTCCTCGGCGATCTCCTGCGATCCCCGCTCGGAGGGAGCGCGGTGGAGCGCGAGGCCGGCGTGGTCGTGGTCGAGGCGACCTGGACGGCGCTGCTCCTCCTGTGGCTCCGCGGTTCCCACCCCGGTTGGGCGACCCGGCTGGGGCAACCGTCGCGTCCCTGGGCGGAGGTCCGGGAGGGCGCGGTGTTCGGGTCGATCCTGTACGGCGTCATCGGCCTGGCGGTGGCCCTTCCGCTGGTTCGGACCATGGGGCTCGGCGAGGAGGCCGCCGCCGGGGCGCGGGCGTCCGCCTCGCCGTCGTCGGTGGTCGAGGTCCTCGTCGCCGCGACCTCCGCGCTCGTCGTCGCCCCGGTGGCCGAGGAGTTCTTCTTCCGGGGCCTCCTGTTCACCGCGGCCCGGGCCCGGACCGGGACCGTCCCCGCCACCCTGGCGTCGGCCGCCCTGTTCGGGGTGGTCCACTTCGCCCCGGCCAGCCCGGCGGCGTCCCTCGTGCCGGCGGCCATCGCATGCTGCCTTGGCGTGGGCCTGGCCGTCCTGTACGAGCGGCGGGCGAACCTCCTGGCCCCGCTCGGCGCCCACGTGGCCTTCAACGCGATCGGGCTCGTGGTGCTCTTCACCCGGGGCTGAGCCAGGCCCTCGAGGCCGTTCGGGGGACCGCCGGCCGGGCGATTCAGGTCGTGGGGTCGCCGGCCGATGCATCTCCCGATGGACGAGCGGATCCGGGTCCTGGTCGTGGACCACCACACGATGTTCGCCGAGGGGCTCCGGCACGCCCTGGCCGGGGAGCCCGGGATCGACGTCGTGGGCCCGTTCGACTCCGTCGCCGCGGCCCGGCTGCCGCGGCGCGTGGCCGACGTCGTGCTGCTGGGGGCCGACCACCCGGACGGCGAGGCCGCCCGGGCCGTGGCCCGGATCAGGGCCGCGCTCCCCGGGGCCAAGGTCATCCTGCTCACCGACGGGGGCTCCCCCCGCGGCGTGGCGGAGGCGCTCGCCGCCGGGGCGTGTGGCTTCGTCCGCCGGAACCAGCCGGTGGAGGATCTGGCCGGGTTGGTCCGCCGGGCCGTTCGGGGGGAGGTCGTGATGGCGGCCGCCGACCTGCCCCGCCTCCTGGAGGCGATCCAGGGACCGCTCCACGTCGTCCCGGCAGAGGTGGCGCTGGCCCGGCTCACCCCCCGGGAGGCGGAGATCCTCCGGGCCCTGGCCGGCGGAGCCTCGGCCCAGGAGGTGGCCGACCTCCTCGGGATCAGCCGCCTCACGGTGGAGAGCCACGTGAAGAGCATCCTGGCCAAGCTGGGGGTCCACTCGAAGATCGAGGCCGTGACCCTGGCCTGGAGGCACGGCCTGGCTCCCGTCTCCCGGACCGCCTGACCGCCTTCCCCCGGCTCCCCTCCGCCCGCGGCGGGCGGTAGCCTGTCCCCGTCATGGGCCGGGGGGGAAGGGCCGGGAGCCCCCGCTTCCGCGTCCTCGTGGTGGACGACCACCCGATCCTCCGGAGCGTGGTGCGGATGGCCTGCGAGGCGTCCCCCGTCCTCGAGGTGGTGGGCGAGGCCCCCGACGGCAGGCGCGCCCTGGAGGCCCACGCGGAGCTCGCCCCGGACGTCGTCGTGCTCGACCTCGTGCTGCCGGGCGTGGACGGGATCGAGGTGGCGAAACGGATCAAGGCGGAGCGCCGGGAGACCCGGGTCCTCGTCCTCACCGGCCGCACGGACGGGGCGGCCGTGCTGACCTCGATGCGGGCCGGCGCGGACGGGTTCCTGGTGAAGACCACGGGGGTCCGCGACATCGCGTCGGCCATCGAGCGGGTGGCCCGGGGGGAGCGGGTCTTCCCCTCCGAGCAGGCCCAGCGGGCCGTGCAGGAGCTGGGACGGCTGGCCCGGTCCGCCCGGCAGCGGTTCCAGGCGGCCTCGATCGTGACGGAACGGGAGCGTCAGGTGCTGCAGCTGCTGGCCCGGGGCCTCACGATGCAGCAGGCCGCCACCCGGCTCGGGATCTCCCCCCGCACGGTGGAGTCCCACGTCTCGAAGATCTACCGGAAGCTGGACGTGGACTCGCGGGTGCAGGCCATCTCGAAGGCCGCCAC
>DATLZP010000043.1:0-12006 GCA_035573935.1 Actinomycetota bacterium | reverse complement strand
TCCGTGATCGTGACGATCGTGTTGTTGAACGTCGACTTGATGTGGGCCTGCCCGTGGACGACGTTCTTCTTCTCCTTCTTCCGCGCCTTCTTGGCCTTGGGCTTCGCCATCGGTCCCCTACTTCTTCTTCGCCTTCTTCTTCCCGGCGATCGTCTTCTTCGGCCCCTTGCGGGTCCGAGCGTTCGTGTGGGTCCGCTGGCCCCGGACCGGCAGGCTCCGGCGGTGCCGGATCCCCTGGTAGGAGCCGATCTCGATCTTCCGCTTGATGTCGGAGGCGACGTCCCTGCGGAGATCGCCCTCCACCTTGAAGTTCCGGTCGATGAACTCCCGGATCCGGACGACCTCCTCCTCGGACAGCTCCCGGACCCTGGTGGCCGGGTCCACGCCCGTAGCGTCCACGATCCGGTAGGCGCGGGTGGGCCCGATCCCGTAGATGTAGCGCAGCGCGATGTCCACCCGCTTGTCGCGGGGAAGGTCGACGCCCGCGATCCTGGCCATCCGTACCCTCCTAACCCTGCCGCTGCTTGTGCCGGGGGTTGGTGCAGATGACCATGACCCGGCCCCGGCGGCGGATCAGCCGGCACCGGTCGCACATCCGCTTCACGCTCGGCCGGACCTTCATCGCTCCTCCACCCTACCGCGCCCCCTCACCGGTAGCGGTACACGATCCTCCCCCGGGAGAGGTCGTACGGCGACAGCTCGACCAGCACCCGGTCCCCGGGGAGGATCCGGATGTAGTGCATCCGCATCTTCCCGGAGATGTGCGCCAACACCTTGTGGCCGTTGTCGAGCTCCACCCGGAACATGGCGTTGGGCAGCGGCTCCGTCACCGTGCCCGCGACCTCGATGGCGTCCTTCTTCGGCAAGCTATCCCGGTGTCCCTCGACGCGACCTCGACCCGCTCCAGGGCGAGACGAACCGACCAACCCCGTACGGGCCGGCGGAACGAGTATACGGGCCGGCCCCCGCCCCGTCCACGGCGGCCCGGCCCCCGCTACCCATCCCCGAGGGGGGGCCTGGCCCGGTGGTGATCCGTGACGGCCTGGTACAGCTCGGCCGTGGACAGCACCGTGGCCTCGTCCCGGCCCACGATCTGGAGGCCGATCGGCAGCCCCCCGGGGTCCCAGCCGCAAGGGACGCTCGCCGCTGCCAGCCCGCTGGAGCTCACGGGGGCCGTCAGGAGGACCAGCTCCCGGACGAGCTCCTTGCGGAGCCCGCCCGGCGGCACGCCCCCCGGCCGGACCGGGGGGGCCGTCCGCACCGTCGTTGGGAGGAGGAGGGCGTCCACCGCCCGGAGCGCGGACCGGAAGGCACGGCGAAGCTCCGCCAGCCGCCGGCGGGCGGCACGGACGGTGCGGGGGGGCATCCGGTCGGCCCGCTCCAGGTACGTGCGGACGTCGTCCCCGTACCGGTCGGCCCGGTAGGGGTACCAGCCCGCCCTCTGGTGCGCAGCGAGGAACTCCGCCATCACCACGACGGTCCTCGGTCCCTCCCATGCCGCGAAGGGCGGCACGCGGACCTCTCGAACCGCCGCGCCCTCCCCCCGGAGGATCTCCACCGCCCGATCGAAGGCGGCCAGGACCGCCATCTGGCACCGAGGGAGGTCATCGGGGACGCCGAGCAGGAGCCGCCCGGGGGTGGCCGGGCCGGCCCGCGTCGACATCCCCGACATCGCGGACCACAGGACGGCCAGATCGCCCGCCGACCTGGCCAGCGGCCCCACCGTGTCGTGGGTGGTGGAGAAGGGCACCACCCCAGCCATGGGGGCCGCGCGGGGCCGCGGCCGGAGCCCGGAGACGCCGCAGAGGGCAGCGGGGATCCGGATCGAGCCTCCGCTGTCCGTCCCCACCGCCCCAAGGCAGCTGCCAACCGCCACGGCCGCGGCGGACCCACCGCTCGACCCCCCGGGGATCCGCCCCGGGTCCCAGGGGTTCCGGGTGGGCGGCGACTCCACGCCGTGGGCGAACTCGTGGGTCGAGGTCTTGCCGAGCACGACGGCGCCCGAAGCCCGCAGCCTGGCCACGACGGGGGCGTCCCTGCGAGCCACCCCTCCGTCCGTGACCCGGGAGCCGGCCCGGGTGGGGAGGCCGGCCACGTCCACGACGTCCTTCACGCCGAGGGGGATGCCGTGCAGGGGACCCCGCGGCCCCCGTCGTGAGAGCTCGGCCGTGAGGGCCTCCGCTGCACGGCGCGCACGATCCACGTCGACCTCGACGAACGCATGGACCTCGGGCTCGCTCCGCGCCAGCCGCTCCAGGCACGCTTCAACCAGCTCCAGGGGCGTCACCCGCCCCTCCCGGATGGCGTCGGCCGCCTCCTGGAGCGTGAGGTCCGCACCGCTCACCCGGGCCCCGCGTTAGCCGGCGAGTCGCATCTCCTTCACTAGGAGCTTCGCGTCCACCCTGGGCTCCCAGACCAGGCGCTCGCTCATGCCGTAGGTGTCGTTGATGTTCAGCAGGAAAAGGAAGTACGCCTGCTCGCACGCGATCCGGGTGGCCTCCGCGTACAGCTCCTGTCGACGCTCGGGATCGGTCTCCGAGCGGGCCTCGTCGATCAGAGCCGCCAGTCGGGCATCGTCGTTCGAGGCCTCGATCCCGTCCATGTGATACTCGCCGCTCAGCGTCCGGTCCGCATCCAGCAGCTCGTTCGAGCTCACGACGAAGACCGAGTCCGGCCGGGTCTCCCGGTCGAAGAGCCGGTTCAGGTACTCGTTGAAATCGAAGATCCTGACCCGGACGTCGAGGCCCACCTCCCGCCAGTAGCCGGCCACCGCCTCGATCGTCTCGCGGTCCTTCAACCACCGGCCCTCCTCGCCGATCAGCTCGATCTGCTCCCCGACCACGCCCGCCTCCTCGAGGAGCTGGCGCGCCCGGTCCGGGTCGTACGGGTAGGGCTCCAGGTCCGGGTTGTAGCCGAACCAGGAGGGCGAGAGGAGCTGGCAGTCGTCCACGGTCGCGTTGCCTGCGAAGAGCTCCTCAGCGAGCGCCTCCTTGTCCACCGCGAGGTTCAGCGCCTGCCGCACACGGAGGTCGGCGGTGATGCCCCCCATCGCGTTCAGGATGACCGTCGGGTGCTCCAGACCCCGGACGGCGGCAGCCTTGGGCACGGTGTCCGCGTCCTCCGGCAGCAGGTTCGTGATGAGGTCGAACTCGCCCGCCAGGAGCCCCGAGACCCTCGTGGAGGGATCCTCCGCGAAGCGGAAGGTCACGCGCTCGATCGGCGGAGCGCCCTCCCAGTGGTCGGGGGAAGCCTCGAGCGTGATGCGCTCCCCACGGACCCACTCCACGAACCGATAGGGGCCCGTGCCCACCGGCTGCTCGGCGAACGTGGGTTCCTGCGATGCCTCCGGGGGGACGATCTTGAGCCAGTACATCCGGGAGGGAAGGACGGGGTCGGGCCCCGAGGTGAGGATGTCGACGGTGTAGGCATCCACCTTTTCGGCCCCCACGATCGTCCCGAAGAACGATCCGTACTGCTCGGAGCCGAAGTCCGGATCCACGATCCGTTCGACGCTGTGCACGACGGCATCGGCGTCGAACGCCTCGCCGTTGTGGAACGAGACCCCCTCCCGCAGGCTGAACCGCCACGTGCGCTCATCCACCTGGGTCGGCATCGACGAGGCCAGTCCCGGCACGAGCGTGCCGTCCGGCCGCCTCGCGAGCAGCGTCTCGTAGATGTTATCGTTCACCGCCCGCTCCAACCCGTCGTCACGGAGCTGCGGATCCAGCGTCGTGGGTTCCCCGCCGATGGCGATCGTGATCTCCCGGGCTGGGCCCGCGGCTCCCCCCGATGGGCCGTCCCCCACGTCGCAGGCCACCGCGAGGGCGAACAGCGCGACCAGCCCCGCCAACCACCGCATGGGCGCCTCCTCCTTCCGAGACCGCCGGCCGGGCGGCGAGGATAGTATCTCGATATCAAGATGGTCAAGAGCGATGCTTCTGCGACGAGTTGCAGGTTACTCCAGCCGGACGCCGCGGCACCCTCCCGCCGCCATCTCCGGGTCCTCATGCTCGTCCCCGAACGAGGGGGGGAACGGCAGGGCCAGCGGATTGACGAACCTGCTCCTCCCCTCATCGTCGAACCGGTCCAGGCCGAGCTCGGAGACGTCCACGACGCTCGTCCGGCCCTCGAGGGCCAGGTCGGCCGCGATCCGGCTCACGGCGGGACCCCACATCATCCCGTGCCCCCCGGCCGAGGCCACCAGCAGGCCCTCGATCGCCGTGCCGTCGGGCCAGATCGCCGGCCCAACGATCGGGAGGTGGTCGGGCGTGAACTCGGTGCTGGCGGCCCACACCGCCCGCAGGCCGAGCTCACGGGCCAGCGGGATGAACCGCGACAGCCGGCGCCGCATCCGTCGCAGGAAGGCCCAGTCGATCTCCCTGGCCTCCCCCGCCCGCTCGTACGGATTGCTCATGCCCCACAGCAGGCCGCCGCCCGATTCGGGGCGCCAATAGAGGCCCGCACCGAGGTCGATCCCCATCGGGAACGGATCGGCCAGGGACCGATGAGGCTCGCTGACCGCGACCTGGTGGCGGACGACGCCCACGGGGATCCGCAGGCCGAGCTCCCGCCCGACCGATCGGAGCCGCGGGCCGGTGGCCAGGATCACGCGCTCGGTGGCGATCGTCCCGCGGGGGGTCACCACGCCCGTCACCCGCGGAGCGCGGCGGACGCCTCCCGTCGTGCGCAGCCCCAGGAAGGGAGTCCGTTCCCGCAGCTCGACCCCGGCCAGGCGCAGGGCGAGCGTGTACGCGCGGACGTTCCTCCGGGCGTCGACGTACCCGTCGGTCGCCAGGTAGGTCCCTCCCCGGTGCCCCTCGGGGGCGAGGATCGGACAGAGCGCCCTGGCTTCGGCGGGGTCCACCCACCTGACGTCGATCCCGGCGTCCCGCTGCAGCCGCATGCGGGCCCGGGCGTGATCCACGTCGCGGTGGCGTACCGCGAGGATCAGGTACCCCACCTGGCGGAAGCCGGAGTCCGTACCGAGCAGGCCCTCCTGGTTCCGATAGAAGTCGATGCTCCAGCGGCCCAGGACGATCGTGGAGGGGATCGCTCCTTGGGCCCGGACGACGCCCGCGGCGCTCCCGCTCGCCCCCTCCCCCGCGCCGTGCCGCTCCAGCACGACGACGCGCTCGGCTCCCGAGACGCGGGCGAAGTACGCGGCCCACCCCCCGACCGTGCCGGCCCCCACGACCACCACCTCCGCCCACCCGGGTCGCCCCTTGGACCGTCGCCCCCTTCGGGTCACCGGCACGTCCACGCTGGGCCGCATCACGCCCGGGCCGTGAGGACCTCGTGCCCCTCCTCCGTCACGGCGATCGTGTGCTCGAAGTGGGCGGAGAGGGAGCCGTCGGCCGTCACCACGGTCCACCCGTCGGCCAGGACGCGCGTCTCCCAGCCCCCCAGGTTCACCATGGGCTCGACGGCCAGCACGAGGCCGGGCCGGAGCTCCGGTCCCCGTCCCGGCGGCCCGTAGTTGGGGACCTGGGGGTCCTCGTGGAGGTTCCGGCCGATCCCGTGGCCCACGTACTCCCGGACGACCGAGAAGCCGGCCCCCCCCACGACCTGCTCGATCGCGTTCGACACGTCCGAGAGCCTCCCGCCGGGACGGATCCGGGCGATCCCCGCCTCGAGCGCCTCCTCCGTCACCCGGACGAGCTTCTCGGCCTCGGAGGAGGGGGGCTCTCCCACGAACACGGTGACGGCGGAGTCGGCGTGGTACCCGTCCCAGATCGCGCCGAAGTCGAGCGAGAGCACGTCGCCTTCCCCCAGCAGCCGCTCCTCCGAGGGGATCCCGTGGACGACCTCGTGGTTGATCGAGATGCAGATCGAGGCCGGGAACCCCCGGTACCCCTTGAACGAGGGCGTCGCCCCCCGCTCCCGGATGTAGGCCTCCGCCACCCCGTCGAGGCGGGCCGTGGCGATCCCCGGGCGCACCGCGGCCAGCACGCGCTCGATGGTTCCCGCCACCACCCTCCCGGCCCGGCGCATCCGGGCGATCTCCTCCGGCGACTTGTAGATGATCACCCGTCCACCTCAGGACGAGAGGTCGACCAGGTCCGAGATGGCCTCGACCGTCCGCTCGGTGACCTCGTCCTCCGACCCCTCGGCATCGACCTCCCGGAGGAGGCCGCGCTCCCAGAAGAAGAACTCGAGGGGAGCGGTCTCCCGCCGGTACAGCTCGAGCCGACGTCGCACGGTGACCTCGGTGTCGTCGTCCCGGCGGACCAGGTCCGATCCGTCGTGGTCGCAGCGCCGGCCGTCCCGGGGCGGTTTGAACTCGACGTTGTACGTCCGCTTGCACGTGGGGCACGTCCACCGCCCGGCCAGCCGCTTCACCGCCACCTCGTCGTCGATCTTGAACTTGAGCACGGCGGAGAGGGGACGGCCGATCTCGGCCAGGGCGTCCTCCAGGGCCTGGGCCTGCGGCACGGTGCGGGGGAACCCGTCCAGGATGAACCCGTCCTGCGCGTCGGGCTCGTGCAGGCGCTCCATCACCATGCGGACCATCACGTCGTCGGGCACGAAGTCCCCGCGATCCATGAAGCCCTTGGCCAGCCTCCCCAGCTCGGTGCCCCGCGCCACGTGATCCCGGAGGATATCCCCGGTCGAGATGTTCGCGACGGCGTAGCGCTCGGCCAGCCTCCTGGCCTGGGTTCCCTTGCCGGCACCGGGAGGGCCGAGGAGGACGATCCGCATCCCTACCTCAGGAACCCTTCGTAGTGCCGCATCATGAGCTGGGACTCCAGCTGCTTCATCGTCTCCAGCGCCACGCCGACCGTGATCAGGATCGACGTGCCGCCGAACGGGAACTGCTGGAACGCCCAGATGGCGAGCACGATGGAGGGCAGCAAGGCGATCGTGGCCAGGAACAACGACCCCGGCAGCGTGATCCGCACCAGGATGTCGTTCAGGTGGCTCGCGGTCGAGGGGCCGGGCCGGATCCCGGGGATGAACCCGCCGTACTTCCGTAGGTTGTCGGCGGTGTCCACCGGGTTGAACGCGATCGCCGTGTAGAAGTAGGCGAAGAAGACCACCATCAACCCGTAGAGCACCATGTACGTCACGCTGCGCGGACTGGCCAGGTGGTTGTTGACGAGGTTCTGGAACCACGTCGCGTGGTAGACGCTCGCCAGGAGCGTGGGGAAGTACAGGACGGACGAGGCGAAGATGATCGGGATGACCCCGGCCTGGTTCACCTTGAGCGGGATGTAGGTGCTCTGCCCCCCGTACATCCGCCGCCCCACCACCCGCTTCGCGTACTGGACGGGGATCCGACGCTGCCCCTGCTCGATGTAGACGACGGCAACGATGATGGCCATGCCGAGGAGGAAGATGATCGCGAACTTCCCGGCTCCTCCCTGCTGGTAGATCGCGGCCCCCTCCGCCGGCAGCGTCGAGATCACGCTGGTGAAGATGAGGACCGACATCCCGTTGCCGATCCCCCGCTGCGTGATCAGCTCGCCCAGCCACATGATGAGGGCGGTCCCGGCGGTGAGCGTGAGGACGATGAGCGCGACGTTCGGCGGCGTGAACTCCCCCGGCGGGAACACCCGGAACTGCGAGTTGAAGAGGAACACCAACCCCGTCGACTGCAACAGGGCCAGCACGACCGTGACGTAGCGGGTCGTCTGGTTGATCTTCTTCACCCCGATCTCGCCCTGCTTCTGCCACTGCTCGAGCTTGGGGATCACCACCGTGAGGAGCTGCATGATGATCGAGCTCGTGATGTAGGGCATGATCCCCAGCGCGAACACCGCCATGTTGGTGAGGGCGCCCCCCGAGAACAGGTTGATGAACCCCAGGAACCCCACCTGCTGCTGCTCGAGCTGGCGACGGAGCTCGGAGATGTCCACCACGGGCACCGGGACGTGCGAGCCGAACCGGTAGACGGCGATGATGAACAGCGTGAAGAGGATCTTGGCCCGGAGGTCGGGGAGCTTGAACGCGTTGACGAAGGCCCGGAGCACGGTTCCCCTATCCTACCGGGTCACCCGATCACCTCGACCCGGCCCCCGGCCCGCTCGATCTTCTCCCTGGCCTGGGCGGAGAACGCGTGGGCCCGGACGACGAGGGGCCGATCGATCTCCCCCCGGGCCAGCACCTTGACCGGGCGGCCGGCGCGGACCAGGCCTCGGGCCAGGAGGGCCTGGGGGTCGACCTCGCCCCCCTCGAAGGTCCGGGCCAGCGTCTCCACGTTCACGACCGCGAACTCCACCCGGTTCGGGTTGCGGAACCCCTTCAGCTTGGGGACCCGGCGCTGGAGGGGCATCTGGCCGCCCTCGAACCCCTGCTTCGGCTGGTGACGGGCCTTGTACCCCTTCGTGCCCCGGCCGGCGGTCTTGCCCTGCCCGGCGGCCTTGCCCCGTCCCACCCGCCGGCGGGGGCGGGTGGCTCCGGGGGCGGGCCGGAGGTGATGGAGCTTCATCCCTCCACCTCCTCCACGTCGACCAGGTGGCGGACCTTGGCGATCATCCCCCGGATCTCCGGCCGGTCCTCCTGCAGGACGCTGTGCCCGATCCGGCGCAGCCCCAGCCGGCGGACCGTCTCCTTCTGGTCCCGGGAGCGGTCGATCGTGCTCCGACGTTGGGTGATCCTAAGCCTGGTCACCGTAGACCTCCCCCAACGTCTCGGCCCGACGGGCCTGGATCCGCTCCCGGGCGGCGGCCACGGCCTCGAGCATCGGCCGGGGCGCCACCTGGTGGACGTCCCGCCCCCGGAGCGACGCGACCTCCTCCGGCCGCTTCAACGACCGGAGGCCGACCACCGCGGCCTTCACGATGTTGATCGGGTTGTCGGAGCCGAGCGACTTCGACAGGATGTCCTTGATCCCCGCCGCTTCCACCAGGGCCCGCACCGGACCGCCGGCGATGACCCCTGTCCCGGGGGCGGCCGGCTTGAGGAGGACCACGCCGGCCCCGTCCTCCCCCCGCACCTCGTGGGGGATCGTCGTGCCCATCATCGGCACCTCGAACATCTTGCGCCGGGCCTCGTCCACGCCCTTCTGGATGGCCGCGGGGACCTCCTTGGCCTTGCCGTACCCCACGCCGACCCGGCCGGCGCCGTCCCCCACCACCACGAGCGCGGCGAAGGAGAACCGGCGGCCCCCCTTCACCACCTTGGCCACCCGGTTGATCGAGATCACCCGCTCCTCGTACGGGGACCGCTGCTCGGACGCGTCGTATCGCCTCATCAGATCCGCAGACCCTCCTCCCTGGCCCCCTGGGCCAGCGCCGCCACCCGGCCGTGGTACCGACGTCCCCCGCGATCGAACACCGCGGCCTCGATGCCCCGTTCCCTGGCCCGGCGGGCCAGCAGCGCGCCCACCGCCCGGGCCCGCTCCACCTTCGTGCCGGTCGCCTCGACCTCCAGGTCCGAGGCCGCGGCCAGCGTGCGGGCCGCGTCGTCGTCGATCAGCTGGGCGTAGATGTGACGGTTCGAGCGGTAGACGGCCAGCCGGGGTCGGTCCGCGGTCCCGGAGACCTTCCGGCGGACGCGGCGGTGCCGGCGCAGCAGCGCCAGCCGCTTCTCCCTGGCCCGCGTCGCCGTCGCCGTCACGCCGCCCCCTTCGCCGCCTTGCCGGCCTTCTTCCGGACGTGCTCGCCCTCGTAGCGGATCCCCTTGCCCTTGTAGGGCTCGGGCTTGCGGATCTTCCGGATGTTCGCGGCCACCTCGCCCACCAGCTGCTTGTCGATCCCCCGGACCACGATCCGGGTGGGCGAGGGCACCTCGAACTCGATCCCCTCCGGCCTCGGGACCACGACCGGGTGCGAGTAGCCCACCTGGAGCTCGAGGTCCTGGCCCCGCATCGCGGCCCGGTACCCGACGCCCACGATCTCCAGGACCCGCTCGTACCCCTTCGTCACACCCTCCACCATGTTGGCCACCAGGGTCCGGGACAGGCCGTGGAGCCCCCGGTGGAACGGCTGGTCCGAGGGCCGTTCCACGCGGAGCGTGCCGTCGTCCCGGACCAGGCGGACGTCGGGATGCAGACGCTGGACGAGCGTGCCCTTCGGGCCGCGCACCGTCACCACGTTCCCGTCCCCGATCTCCACCTCGACCCCCTGGGGGATCTCGATGGGGCGTCGTCCGATCCGACTCATCCCTCCGTCCTCTCGTCCCGTCACCACACGTGGGCCAGGACCTCGCCGCCGATGCCCCTCCGGACGGCCTCCCGGTCCGTCATCACACCCTGGGAGGTCGACACGATCGCGATCCCCAGGCCCCCTAGGACCCTGGGGAGCTCTCCCCGTCCGGCGTAGATCCGCCGGCCCGGCGTGGAGATCCGCCGCAGGCCGGTGATCGTGCGCTCCCGGTTCCGACCGTACTTGAGGCGGACCCGGAGCGCCCGGTGGACGCCCTCCCCCTCCTCCTCGAACCCGGCGATGTAGCCCTCCCGCCGGAGGATCTCCAGGATGGCCCGGTTCATCCTCGAGGCCGGGGCCAGGAGCTCCTCCTTGTAGGCCAGGTTCGCGTTGCGGATCCTCGTGAGGAGGTCCGCGACGGGGTCCGTGACGTTCGTCCGCACCCTCACCATGACGCCTTCGTCACCCCCGGGAGCTCCCCGGCGTGCGCCAGCTCGCGGAAGCAGATCCGGCACAGCAGGAACCGGCGGAACACGGCCCGGGGGCGGCCGCACCGCCGGCACCGGGTATAGGCGCGGACGCCGAACCGGGGGCGCCGCCGTTGCTTCTCGATCAGGGCCTTCTTCGCCATCGTCGCTCCTAGGAGGCGGTCGCCGTCACCGCCGGGGCCCCGGCGAACGGGAACCCCAGCGCGGTGAGGAGGGCCCGCCCCTCCTCGTCGTCGCTCGCGGTCGTCACCACCGTGATGTCCATGCCCCGGACCTTCACGACCTTGTCGTAGTCGATCTCCGGGAAGATCAGCTGCTCGGTGAGGCCCAGGGTGTAGTTCCCGTGCCCGTCGAAGCTCTTGGGATCGAGGCCTCGGAAGTCCCGGATCCTGGGGATCGCCGTCGAGAGCAGCCGGTCCAGGAACTCCCACATCCGGTCGCCCCGCAGCGTGACCTTCACCCCGATCGCCATCCCCTGGCGGAGCTTGAACCCGGCGATCGACCGCCGGGCCTTCGTCACGATGGGCCGCTGTCCGGTGATCGTCGTCAGGTCCTCGATCGCCGCATCGAGGAGCCGTCCGTCGCGGATCGCGTCGCCCACGCCCATGTTCACCACGATCTTCTCCAGCCGCGGCACCTGCATCGGGTTCCGGTACCCGCGCTCCGCGAGGAGCCGGGGGACGACCTCCTCCCGGTACCGGGCCTTCAGCCGAGGCACGGGGCGCTCGCTCACAGGTCGGCTCCGCATTTCCTGCACACCCGCACCTTCCTCCCGTCCTCCTGGAGCCGGTGGCCGACCCGGGTGGGCCGCCCACAGCTCTTGCAGACGATCTGCACGTTGGAGATGTCGATGAACAGCTCCGTGTCGATGATCCCTCCCTGCTGGAGCTGCTGGCCGCTGGTGGATCGCCGCCCGGAGGCCCGCTGGTGCTTCTTGGCCATGGCGGCTCCCTCCACCATCACCCGGCCCTCCCGCGGGAGGACGCGGATCACCCGCCCGGTGTGCCCCCGGCTCTTCCCGGCCATCACCCGGACGGTGTCGTCGCGCTTGATATCCACCCCCGGCATCACAGGACCTCCGGTGCCAGGGAGATGATCTTCATGAACCGCTTCTCCCGGAGCTCCCGGGCCACCGGCCCGAAGATCCGGGTGCCCCGGGGGTTCCGGGCGTCCGGCGTGAGCAGCACGACGGCGTTGTCGTCGAAGCGGATGTAGGAGCCGTCGGGGCGTCGCCGCTCCTTCGCCGTCCGCACGACGACCGCCTTCACCACGTCGCCCTTCTTCACGGCGCCGTTCGGCAGGGCGTCCTTCACCGAGGCCACGACCACGTCGCCCACGCCCGCGTAGCGGCGGTGCGACCCGCCCAGCACCCGGATCACGAGGACCTCCTTGGCCCCCGTGTTGTCCGCCACCCTGCAGCGCGTTTCCTGCTG
>DATLZP010000042.1:0-5886 GCA_035573935.1 Actinomycetota bacterium | reverse complement strand
CTCCGAGGACATCCTGTCGGGGACCGGGGTCCAGGGCGCGCTCTCCCGCCTGGTCCGGCGGGGGATGCGGGGGCGCTTCGGCGGGCTCGACGCCCTCCGGGCCCGCCTCCGGGAGGCCCGCCGCCGGGAGGAGGAGCGCCTGTCCCTGGCCGGGCCGCTGGAGGAGCTCCGGAGGGAGCTCGAGGGGATCCTGGAGCGGGAGCGGACGGCCCTGTCGTTCCGGGCCGAGGACGACGCCCGGACCCGGGAGGCGTTCCTCTCCGCCCTCCCCCCCGACGTGCCCGGGCAGCTCCGGGAGCTCGCGGAGTACCGGTTCGTCGACCCGGAGGCCCAGGCCCGCTTCGACCGGCTGATGGAGCGGCTCCGGGAGGAGGTCCTGGGCGCCTACTTCCGGAACCTGGCCCAGGGCCTCCGGAGCCTGTCGGAGGCCGACCTGGCCCGCTTCCGGGACATGCTGGCCGACCTGAACCGGATGCTCGAGGAGCGCCAGCGCGGGACGCACACCCAGGAGGACTTCGACCGGTTCATGCAGCGGTACGGGGACATGTTCCCCGATCGCCCCGGGACGCTGGACGAGCTGCTCGAGGGGATGGCCCGGCGGATGGCCGCGCTCTCCCGGCTCATGGCCTCGCTCTCCCCGGAGCAGCGGGCCGAGCTGCGAGCGCTCGCCGAGCAGGCCCTGGCGGACATGGACCTCGCGTTCGAGGTCGATCGGCTGGGGGCGAACCTGGCTTCGCTCTTCCCCGAGCTCCCCTGGGGGGAGCCGGCGCTCGCCGACGGCGACGAGGCGATGCCCCTGTCCGCGACCGTGGACGCGCTGGAGCGCCTCCACGACTACGAGGACCTCGACCGGGCCCTGGCCGGCGACTACGCGGGCGCGTCGCTCGACGACATCGACGAGGACGCGCTCCGGCGGACGCTCGGCGAGGAGGCCGTGCGCGACGTCCGGCGCCTCCGGGCCATCGAGCGGGCCCTGGAACGGGCCGGGCTCGTCCAGCGGCGGCGCGGCCGGCTCGAGGTCACCCCCAAGGGGGCCCGGAAACTCGGCGAGCGGGCCCTGGTCAAGGTGTTCGAGCGCCTGCGCCGGGACCGGGAGGGGACGCACGAGGCCCGGGACCCCGGGGGCCTGGCCGAGCCGACCGGCGCCACCCGCCCCTGGCGGTTCGGCGACGCCGGGCAGATCGCCGTGCAGCGCACGGTGTTCAACGCCGTGGTCCGAGAGGGGCCGGGCCGGTCTCCCCGCGTCGTCCCCGACGACTTCGAGCTGGTGGAGGCCGAGCAGCGGACCGAGACCGCCACGGCGCTCCTCCTGGACCTGTCGTTCTCGATGCCGCTCCGCGGCCACTTCGTCCACGCGAAGCGGATGGCCCTCGCGCTGCACGCCCTGATCGAGGGGCGCTACCCGCACGACACGCTGTACCTGATCGGGTTCAGCGACTACGCGCGGCGCATGGAGCCCCGGGACCTCACCGCCGCGGGGTGGGAGCGGGTGTACGGGACGAACATGCAGCACGCCTTCCACCTCGCCGGGCGCCTCCTCGCCGAGCACCCCCGGGCGGCCAGGCAGGTGATCATGGTGACGGACGGCGAGCCGACGGCGCACCTCGAGGGCGAGGAGGTGTTCTTCTCCTGGCCCCCGGTCCCGCAGACGATCCGGCTCACGCTCTCCGAAGCGGTCCGCCTGGCTCGGTCCGGGGTCACGCTGAACGTGTTCATGCTGGAGGACTCCCCCGGCCTGATCCGGTTCATGGAGCGCCTCGCCCGCCTCACCGCCGGGCGCGTGTTCCTGATGGACGACCGGGACCTCGGCGCGTTCGTGGTCCGGGACTACGTCGCCCATCGCTCGCGATGAGCCGGCGGCGAGGGAGCCGGGACCCGGACATCGTGCCCCGCCGGCTCCGGATCAGACGTCCCACCAGAGCGTGACCACGACCTGGCGGTCGGGGCCCGCGGACCACAGGCCCTCCCGCTCCCGGAGCCACTCCCCAAGGGCCTTCTCGACCTCGGGGTCCCGCTCGAGGCCGAGGCAGAGCCGACGGCGGATCAGCGCGACCGCGTCCTCCTTCCGCTCGAAGCCGGCCGGTGTGGGGGGCAGGAGGTGGTCCTCCCGGCGGACGTCGATCCCGAGCTCGCGGAGGGCGGCCTCGGCGTCGTCGGCGGTGGGGCCGGCGGGACGAGGGAGGCCGTGGAACCGGAGCCACAGGCCGGCCATCCACGCCCACGGGTGGCGCTCGGTGATCTCGCAGACCACGCGGCGCCGGACGCGGTCGCCGAGCGCGTCGACGAACGGCGCGAGGTCCTGGACGTTGTAGAGCACGTGGCCGCAGACGACGACGTCGGCCGCCTCCACCCGGTGGGCCACGTCCGGCCACGTCCCCTGGACGGCCTCCGCCGGGACCCCGGCCTCCGCCGCCTGCTCCCGGAACCGCTCGAGCATCTCCGGCGACGCATCGACGCCGACGATCCGGCCGGCCCGGCGGGCGAGCGGGAGCGAGGTGGCGCCGGCGCCGCAGCCGACGTCGAGGACGGTCCCTCCCTCGGGGAGGGCCTCGAGCGCCCGGAGCGCGGTCGGGGAGGGGTCGGCGCGGCGGGCGGCTTCCGCCCGGCGGCGGAACGGCTCGGCGGGGAACCCGTAGGGCGGCTCGGGGGCAGCGGCCAGGATCTCCTCCGGGATGGCCCAGCCCCGGAGCTCCTCGGCCCAGCGTTCGACGGCCCCCACGGGCCCACCGTACACTCCGGCCGCCCGGGCCGGAGGAGGGAGCGTGTACCTGAGCCCCACGGAGGAGGAGCGCCTGCGGATCTCCACCGCGGCCGACCTCGCCCGCAAGATCCTGGCCCGGGGCCTCCGCCTGAACGCCCCGGAGGCCACGGCGTTGATCTGCGACGAGATGCACCTGGCGGCCCGGGCCGGGGCGACCTTCGAGGAGGTCCTGGAGGCCGGCCGGAGCGCGCTCCGCCCGGACCAGGTCCTGGAGGGGGTCCCCGACCTGGTCGAGGAGATCCGCCTCGAGGTGCTGCTCGACGAGGGGACGCGCCTCCTCGTCCTCCGGAGGCCCCTCGAGCCGGCCGGGGGCGGTCGGTCCTGATGGCGTGCCTCGGCGAGGTCCGCCCGGCCCGGGGGGAGGTCGAGCTGGCCCCGGGTCTCCCCCGGATCCGGCTGCGCGTCACGAACACGTCGGCCCGGCCGGTGCGCGTCTCCTCCCACTACCCCTTCTGGCGGACGAACCACCGGCTCGAGTTCGACCGCGTGGCCGCGACGGGGTTCCGGCTCGATCTGCCGGCCGGCGCCTCGCTGCGGTGGGGCCCCGGCGAGGTCCGGGAGGTCGCTCTCGTCGCCTACGCCGGCCTGGCCGCCATCGCGGTCCGGCGCGAGCGCTCGGGCCCGGGGTGAGGTCGGGACGATGGCCGCGGCGATCGAGGAGCGGACCCCGTGGGAGGAGGGGTTCCGGGCGCCGGCCGAATGGGAGCCACACCAGGCCTGCCTGATGGCGTGGCCCACCCGGACCCGCCTGCCGATGTGGGGGGAGCTGTTCGAGGAGGCGGAGCGGGACTACGCGGCCGTGGCGTCGGCCATCGTGGACTTCGAGCCGGTCGTGATGGTCGTGGATCCGGACCAGGAGCGTCGGGCCCGACGGATGCTCCCCTCCGCCGTCGAACTCCTCCCGTTGCCCATCGACGACTCGTGGATGCGGGACAACGGACCGATCTTCGTCCGCGACGATCGCGGTCGCCTGGCCCTCGTCCACTTCCGGTTCAACGCCTGGGGCGAGAAGTTCCACCCCTACGAGCGGGACGCGGACGTGCCGCGGCTCCTCGCCGAACACTTCGGGGTCCGCCGCTACGTGGCTCCCTTCGTCCTGGAGGGGGGATCGGTGCTCGTGGATGGGGAGGGGACCCTGCTCACGACCGAGCAGTGCCTGCTCCACCCGAACCGGAACCCCGACCTGTCGCGGGGCCGGCTCGAGGAGCTGCTCCGGGCCTACCTCGGCGCGGAGACCGTGATCTGGCTGGGCCGGGGCCATTCGGCCGACCGGGACACCGACGGGCACATCGACGGGATCGCGCAGTACGCGGCCCCCGGCGTCGTCCTCCTCCTCGCGCCGGCCGATCCCACGGACCCCGACCACGCGAGCGGCGCCGACAACCTCCGCCGGCTCCGGGATGCCCGGGACGCCGCGGGCCGCCGGTTCGAGGTGGTCGCCGTGGATCCGGGGGCCCCGTCGCGCATCCCCTACCTCAACTGCTACCTGCCGAACGGGGCCGTGATCGTCCCCGTCGGCGGCGGGCCGGAGGAGGAGGCGGTCGTGGCCCGGATCCGGGCGGCGTTCCCCGGCCGGGAGGTGGTCCGGGTCCCGGGTCGGACCCTGATGGCGGGGGGCGGAGGGCCCCATTGCATCACCCAGCAGGTGCCGGAGGGGAGGTTCGTGGCGTGAGGCTGTCCCACGAGGAGTACGCGCGGCGGTACGGGCCCACCGCCGGGGACCGGATCCGGCTGGGGGACACGGACCTCTGGGTCCGGGTGGAGGAGGACCACGTCGGGTTCGGCGACGAGCCGATCTGGGGGTACGCGAAGAACCTCCGGTCCCGGATGGCGCAGCAGGACCGGGCCCCCTCCGAGAGCGAGCTCGACGTGCTGATCGCCGGCGTCGTGCTGATCGACCCGTTCCTCGGCGTGGTGAAGACCAACCTCGGCATCAAGGACGGACGGGTCGTGGGCCACGGCCGGGCAGGGAACCCCGACACGACCGGGGGGGTGGAGCTCACGGTCGGCCCCCACACGCTCCCGCTGAACGCGTACGGGTTGATCGCGACGGCGGGGGGCATCGACAGCCACGTGCACCTGATCACGCCGCGCCTCGTCCCGCTGGCGTTGACCGCCGGGGTGACCACGCTCATCACCGGCGGGTTCGAGGAGCCGCCCTACGCGATGGACAAGACCCTCCGGGCGCTCGAGGCGTTCCCGGTGAACGTCGGGCTCCAGGCCTCGGCCCGGACCGAGGTCCGGGAGCCGGTGGAGGCCCTGATCGAGGCCGGCGCCTGCGGGCTCAAGATCCACGAGGACTGGGGGGCCTACCCCGAGATCGTGGACGCGACGCTGGCCGTGGCCGACGCCCACGACGTGGCGGTGTGCCTCCACACCGACGGGCTGAACGAGGCGGGCGAGCTCGAGGAGACCGTGGACGCGATCCGGGGTCGGGCCGTCCACGCCTACCACGTGGAGGGGGCGGGGGGCGGACACGTCCCCGACGTGATCGGCCTGGTCCGGGAGCCCAACGTGGTGTGCTCGTCCACCACCCCCACGATCCCCTTCGGGCGGGCCGCCCCCGCGGAGCACCTGGAGATGATCCTCGCCGTCCACGGCGGCTCGGCCGACCTCCCCGAGGACGTCGAGGCGGCCCGGGAGCGGATCCACCCGGCGACGATGGCGGCGGAGGGGCCACTGCACGAGCTGGGGGCGATCAGCATCGTGAACAGCGACTCCCAGGGGATGGGACGGATCGCCGAGACGATCCGGCGCACCTGGCAGCTGGCGCACGTGATGAAGCGGTGGCGGGACTCCCCGGACGGGAGCGGCTGGCCGGAGCCCGAGCCGGTCCGGCGGCCGGGTCCGGCCCCCGAGGGCGACGACGAGCCCGACGACAACGAACGCGTGCTGCGCTACCTGGCCAAGTACACGGCGGAGCCGGCCCGGGTCCACGGCCTGGAGGCCGAGGTGGGGTCGCTGGCGCCGGGGCGCCTGGCCGACGTCGTGCTGTGGCACCCGGCGCGGTTCGGCGTCCGCCCGGAGCTCGTGCTGAAGGCGGGGCACGTCGCATGGGGGGCGCTCGGCGAGGGGAACGCCAGCGTGGAGTGGGCGGAGCCCCGCCGCTACGGCCCGCACTGGGG
>DATLZP010000041.1:0-3753 GCA_035573935.1 Actinomycetota bacterium | reverse complement strand
CGCCACGATCGCCCGGGCGGGGGGTTCGGGGACTCCGCCGGTCGGGGCCCGGCTATGCTCCGGGTGGTGCTCGACGACCGGGACCTCGACATCATCGCGGCCCTCCAGGAGGACGCTCGGGCGACCTACGCGGAGGTGGGCCGCCGGGTCGGCCTCTCCCCCTCCGCGGTCCACGAGCGGGTCCGGAAGCTGGAGCGGGCGGGGGTGATCCGAGGCTACCGGGCCGTGGTCGACCCCGAGGCCCTCGGCCTGTACGTCACGGCCCTGGTGGCCGTGACGCCCCTGGACCCCACGCAGCCCGACGACCTGCCGGAGCGGGTCCTGGACCTGCCCGAGGTGGAGGACTGCTACTCGGTGGCCGGGGAGGCGAACTACGTCCTCAAGGTCCGGACCCGCTCCCCGAGCGCCCTGGAGGACCTGATCCGCCGGCTCCGGGAGAAGGCCGGGGTCGGCACGCGGACCACCGTGGTCCTGTCGACCCCGTTCGAGGGACGTCCCACCCGCCCCCCGACGCCGGGGCCCTGAGGGCCCCTCTCCCCGCTCCCGCCGCGCATCCCACCGCGCCCGAGGAGCGGCCCGGGAGGCGTACACTGAGGCCGGGAGAGACCCGCGCGCCGGGGACGCCCCGGCCGGCCGACCAACCGGGAGCTCGTCATGGACCAGTACCGCCGCTACCTCCGCTGGATCAAGCGGGCCGCGATCGTGCTGGGCGTCTACCTGCTCGTCGCCTACCTGCTGCTCGGCATCACGCCCGGGGAGGCTCTCACGAACCCCGGCCCCACCCTGGCCCAGTACCGGGTCCTGATCATCCAGATCCTGTTCGCCATCGTCTTCATCCTGATCCAGTTCGTGGCCCTCTTCTGGTTCCTGGCCCGGGGCAACACGTACGTGATCTACCCCGGCGAGTACGACATCACGTTCGACGACGTCCGGGGGCAGCCGGCGGCGGTGGAGGCCACGAAGGAGGTCCTCCGGCTGTTCCAGGGCTTCAAGGAGTTCAAGCAGATGGGCGGCTACCCGCCCCACGGGATCCTGTTCGAGGGGCCGCCGGGAACGGGCAAGACGCTCCTGGCCAAGGCCATCGCCGGGTCGTCCAGCGTGCCGTTCCTGTACGCGTCGGGATCCGGCTTCGCCAACATGTTCCTGGGGATCCCGCAGCTCAAGATGCGCCGGCTGTTCACGAAGGCCCGGAACATGTCGGACAAGTACGGCGGCGCCGTGATCTTCGTCGACGAGCTCGACGCGATCGGCGGCACGCGGGGCCTGGTGTCGAACCGCGCGGTCCCCGCCGACCAGGCCGGCGACCGGGTCGTGATGGGAGGCCTGTGGGGCGGCGGGGGCCTAGGCGTGGTGAACGAGCTGCTGGTCCAGATGGACGGGCTGGTCGTCCCCCGCGGCCTCTGGCGGCACGTCCGGCGGGTGCTCTTCCGGGCCAAGCCGAAGGTCCCCTTCTACAACATCATGGTGATCGGCGCGACGAACCGGGCCTCGACGCTGGACCCGGCGCTCCTCCGCCCGGGGCGGTTCGATCGCAAGATCCACGTCGGCCTCCCCGACCACGAGGGGCGGCGCGACATCGCGAAGTACTACCTGGCCAAGGTCCGCCACGAGCCGATCGACGTGGAGAAGCTGGCCCGGATGACCGTCGGCTACTCCCCGGCCATGATCAAGAACATCGTGAACGAGGCGTTGATCTTCGCCCTCCAGGACGGCCGGGACGCGCTCCGCTGGGACGACCTGTGGCAGGCCAAGCTGACCGAGGAGATCGGGCTGAAGCAGCCGGTCCGCTACACGGATCGGGAGAAGCAGATGGTGGCGGTCCACGAGGCGGCCCACGCCGTCGCCTCCTACACGCTCGAGCGCGGGGACCGGCAGATCCAGGTGATCTCGATCCAGAAGCGGGAGGGCGCCCTCGGCCTCGTGCACGGACAGTCGGTCGAGGACCGCTACCTCGAGACCCAGAAGGAGATCCTGGCCCGGATCCAGGTCTCGCTGGCCGGCCTGGTGGCCGAGGAGATGTGGTTCGGTCAGACCACGACCGGGCCCTCCAGCGACCTCCAGAGCGCGACGTTCAACGCGGCCCGCTACGTCGGGCTGCACGGGATGGGCCGGAGCCTCATCTCCGCCGGCGTCATGGCGAACCCCTTCGCCGGCGAGGACCCCATCAAGGCCGTGCTCTCCGACGGCGACCGCCGCAAGGAGGTGGACGAGCTCCTCGAGGAGTCGAAGCGGCGGGTCCGGGCCCTCCTCCTCCAGAAGCGGCACGTGGTGGAGGGGATCCGCGACGCGCTGCTGGAGCGGGAGGAGCTGATCGGGGACGAGATCGAGGCCCTGATGGCGGAGCTCGGCGAACGGGAGCCGCTCGAGGTCCCGGTCGGGGTCCTCACCGGGAACGGCCAGCAGGGCGTCGCCCCGGACGGGAACGGGCAGCAGCAGGGGGTCGCGCTCCCCCCGCCGCCGCCCCGCCCCGACCTGGGCTGAGCGGGGGTCGGGCGGTCGGCCCCCGGGGGGTATCCTCTCTCGGCGTGCGCGTCTACAACACCCTCACCCGGCGGGTCGAGGACGTCGTGCCGCTCGAGGACCGGCGGATCCGGATGTACACGTGCGGGCCGACGGTCTATCGGTACGCGCACCTCGGCAACCTCCGGACGTTCCTCCTGGCCGACCTGGTCCGGCGGGCGCTGATCTTCGAGGGCTACGAGGTCTTCCAGGTCGTGAACATCACCGACGTCGGCCACATGACCGACGAGGCCTCCCCGGACGCCGTGGACAAGATGCAGCTCGCGGCGGAGGACGAGGGGCTCGCCCCGCTCGAGATCGCCGAGAAGTACACGCGGGCGTTCCTGGAGGACGCGGCGGCGATCGGGATCCTCCCGGCGGACGTGTACCCCCGGGCCACCGAGCACATCGAGGAGATGATCGAGCTCACGGAGCGGCTGATCGCGCGGGGCCATGCCTACGTCGTGGAGGACGGCTCGGTCTACTACGACGTCCGGTCGTTCCCCGGCTACGGGAAGCTCTCCGGGAACACCCTGGACAAGCTGAAGCCCGGTCACCGGGACCTGGAGACCGATCCCCGCAAGCGCCACCACGCGGACTTCTCCCTCTGGAAGGCGGCCGGGCCGGGGCGGCTCATGAAGTGGAAGAGCCCATGGGGGGAGGGCTTCCCCGGCTGGCACATCGAGTGCTCGGCGATGTCCATGCGGTACCTGGGCGACCGCTTCGACGTCCACACGGGCGGCGTGGACCTGATCTTCCCGCACCACGAGGACGAGATCGCCCAGTCCGAGGGCGCCACCGGCCACCAGGTGGTCTCGACCTGGGTCCACGGCGGCCACCTCCGCCTCTCGGGGCAGAAGATCGCGAAGTCGGCGGGGAACGTGGTCCGGGTGCACGAGCTGGTCGATCGGGGCCTCGACCCCCTCTCCTACCGGTACCTCACGTTCCAGACGCGGTACCGGAGCGAGATGGACTTCAGCTGGGAGGCGATGGCCGCCGCCGACGAGCACGTGAAGCGGCTCCGGCGGCGGATGGCGGGGTGGAGGGAGGCCTCCCCCCCGGCCCAGCCCACCGAGGCCGGGCGAGGCTTCGACCGACGCTTCCGGGAGGCGGTCTCCGCGGATCTCGACATGCCGGCCGCCCTGGTCGTCCTGAACGAGCTGGTGAAGAGCCCCGACGTGGGCCAGGGCGAGAAGTACGCGCTGCTCGCGTCCTGGGACGAGGTGCTGGGGCTCGACCTGGAGCGCGAGGCCC
>DATLZP010000040.1:0-2895 GCA_035573935.1 Actinomycetota bacterium | reverse complement strand
CCAGTAGGCGGCGGCCAGGGCCAGGAACGCCTGCCCGTAGCGATCGAGCTTCTCCATCACGTCCGGGGGCGGCATCCCGATCCGCCACCGGTGGACGCCCTTCCACCCGTCCCACCAGGCGACGTGGGTGAGGGAGTGGGCGACCGCCCTGCCGTCCCGGACGATGTGGATGAACCGCGCGTCGGGGAAGATCTCCCGGAGGAACCAGATCCGCGACCACCCCGAGTACTCCGCGATGAACCGGGGCTTCCCCTGCCCGCGGAGGATGGCCCGGACGGCCTCCCGGAACCGCCGTCGGGCGAGCGGGGTCACGTCGGCGGCCACGAGGTCCCGGAACGGCTCGGAGAAGCCGGGGAAGCAGCGGTCCCAGAGCGCGTAGGTCTCGGCGTGCCGGGGTACGCCCCGGGCGAACCGGAGCCGGCCTCTGAGTGGCGGCACGCCCACCAGCCGGGAGAGGACCGAGGCGGCGGACCGGGCCGGCCACCGGTCGTTGTACTGCGACGGCCAGCCGAACGCCTCGTGGTAGGCGATCAGGTCCATGAGCGGCGTGAGCCCGCTCCTCCCCGTCCCGATCACGAACACCGGGCGGTCGATCGGCGGCCCGTCGGCGGCGGTCACCGGAACCGCACCACCCGTCGGGCCCGCGACCACAGCCACCGCCGCTGGGTCGCCGAGAGCCCCAGGAACGCCGCGCCGGCCACCAACGCCAGCCCGGAGACCGCGGAGCCCGCGACCAGCGCCGGCCAGGACCCGGCGTAGAGCAGCCGGCCCAGGAGGGCGGAGGCCCCCAGCAGGGCCGCGGTGGCGCTCGCCCCCCGGGCGAACCCGGCCAGCTGCCGGCGGGACGGCACGGCGAGGATCCGTCCGATCATGATCGGGTAGGCGACGCTCTGGACGAGACGCCCGGCCATGAAGCCGATCGCCACCCCGGCGATCCCCAGGTCCGCCGCGCCGACCAGGACCCAGGCCAGGCCCACGGAGAGCGCCGCCGCCACCACCCCCAGGAGCACCTTGCGCCGGATGTTCAGCGTGAGGTCGATGATGTTCGAATCCACCCGGATCAAGGTGAGCTGCACGACCATGGCCACGATCAGCAGGGTGGCGAGCGTGCCCGGGTAGTGGCCGGGGCCCACCCACAGCGCCAGGAACGAGCGCTCCCAGAGCAGGACGCCTGCCCCGGCCACCACGGCGATCAGCCAGGCCGTGGCCATCGTCTCCGTCCGGACCCGCGCCGCCCGGGCGACCTGGCCGGCCCCGATCAGGCCGCCCAGGCCGGGCGCCATGCCGAAGATCAGGCTGGTGATGCCGGCCATGATCGTGATGGGGATGAAGCGGGTGAGCGCGTACGTGGCGACCTGGTCGGGCGATCCGGCGATCCCGAGCACGATGATGTCACCGCCCATCGTCACCTTCATCACCAGGTTCCAGACCAGGAACCACCAGCTGAGGCCGATGAACCGGCGGACGGCCCGGCCGTCGGGCCGGGCCACACCGAACCACGGCACGTACGTCCTGGCCAGCCAGAGGTAGGTGCCGCCGATCACCGCCGTGCCGCCCAGGACGCCGAGGGCCACGGTGACGAGGTTGCCCCCCAGGATCGCCCCGGCCGCGATCAGCGCTCCTCCCACGAGCTCCAGGGCGGCCGTGAGGCCCATCCGCCGGTACCCGAGGTTCTCCCCAGCCATCACCGCCCACGGGATGTTCGTCAGGCCGGCCACGATGAGGTCGCCCAGGAGCACGGCGGCGGCGATCCGCACCACCAGGTGGCGCTCCGGGGGCAGCTGGAGCCAGAGGGGTGCGAACCACGCCAGCAGGGCCCCGGCCACGAGGAGGACGGGCAGGAAGATGGCCCAGACGGCGAGCGCGCTGCCCACGGCCCGCCGCTTGTCCTCCACGTCCGTCGAGGACTGCCGGTTGGCCACGAACCACTTCAGCGCCTCGGCCGGGCGGCCCCCGGCCGGGGTGGCCTGCCCCACCAGGCGGAGCAGCACCTGCCACGTGCCGAAGCCCGTCTGCCCGAGCGCCCGGAACAGGATCGGGTTCACGACGAACCCCGACACGGCCCGCGCCGCGTAGTCCAGGGCCTGGGCGATCGCGTTGAGCGAGGCCTTCTTGGTCAGGCTGCCGTCGGACGCCAGCGTGGCACGGACCCGCGTCAGGAGCCCGGGGCGGTCGGCGGTCCGCACGCTACAGCCTCGCCCAGACCGCGGACCGGATGGCCGCCCGGACCTCGTCCCTGGGACGCGTGGGGTCCACGACCACCGCCCCCAGGTCCTCCCAGTCCAGCTCGGCGATCTCGGCGGCCCGGCGGCGGACGACGTCCTCCGGCTCGATCCCCCGGCGGCGCTCCACGGCGGTCTCGGGGTCCACGCGGAGCACGACCAGGACGTCCGGGAGGCCGATCCGCCGGTAGGCCCGGTCCTCCAGGCGGGCCAGGGCCCGGACGACGGCGCTCCCCTCCCGGAGCCGGGGGAGCGCGGCGGTGGCCGGCCCGTCCATGGAGCGGATCCGGGCGATCGGGAAGCGGTCCGAGATCACGATGCCGCCCCGGGCCACGAAGCGGGCCCCGCGCACGTACCCCAGGGCCCGGTCCCGGGAGACCATCACCTTGCGGACGAGCTTGGCGAGGGCCCGGGGGCCGATCCGCTCGCCGTCCCGGAGCCCGCCCGGCCCGTCCCCGGCCCCCGGCTCCCCCAGCCGGCGCACGCCGCCCCGCCAGGCCCCCTGCGCCAGGAGCGAGGCCACGGAGCGGGGGGGCTTGCCGAGGTGGACGCGGCGGACGTCGAGGTGTCGGCCGAGCCAGGCGCCCAGCTCCTCCACGGCGGTGGTCTTGCCGGCCCCATCGGCCCCCACGACCGCGATCCATGCGCCTCCCCGGGCCAGGCGGGCGGGAGG
>DATLZP010000039.1:0-2605 GCA_035573935.1 Actinomycetota bacterium | reverse complement strand
TGGCGTTCCGGGCCCACGGCGCCCCGCAGTTCCGGGCGGCGATCGAGCGGAACCTGGCCGAGGCCCGGCTCCTGTGGGAGGAGGCCAGGAGGCGGGAGGATCTGGAGACCCTCCCCTCCCCGCCCCAGCTCTCGATCGTGCCGTTCCGCCACGTGCCGAGGGGCGTGCGGGACGTGAACGACCACAACTGGCGGCTGGGGCGGGCCCTCCAGGAGGACGGACGCGTGTTCCTGGCCTCCGCGCTGATCGACGGCCAGGTCTACCTCCGGCCGTGCTTCGTGAACTTCCGCACGACCGAGGAGGACGTCCTGGCCCTCCTCGACATCACGACCGAGGTGGGGGAGCGGCTCGCCGCGGCCTGAGCCGGCCGCTCCGTCCGGTCCTTCGGGCCCGAAGGAACAGGGGGTACCATCACGCCGTGGACCCGGACGACCCGGACCTGCTGCCCGCGGAGCGGAAGGTGCTCGAGCGGCTCGGCCACCTGCCGCTCGACTTCCGGGCCATGGCCGCGCTGTCGAACCTGTTCCGGGCCTCGGCCGCGGTCCGCCGGCACATGGAGCGGCGGGTCCTGGCCGCCGACCGGCTGTCCTGGACGTCGTTCGTCGTGCTCTGGGTGCTCTGGGTGTGGGGGGAGATGGAGTCCCGCGACCTGGCGGCCGCGGTGGGGATCAGCAAGCCGACCAGCACCGGCGTCGTGACGACCCTGGAACGGCGGGGCCTGGTGCGTCGCCGGCGGAACGCGCCGGACGGGCGGATGGTGCGGGTCTCCCTCACCGAGGACGGGCTGCGGAAGATCGAGGACCTCTTCCCCCGGTTCAACGCCGAGGAGCGCGCGCTGGCCTCCCACCTCTCGCCCGGCGAGCAGGAGGCCCTGGCGGCGATGCTCCGCTCGCTGCTCCGGGCGGTCGAGGGGGAGGGACGGGCGGCGGTCCGTCAGGCGGAAGCCACCGCGTAGAGCCGCCAGGTGCCGGGGACGCCCTTCAGGGCGTGGTCCCCGCGGTCCTCGAAGCCGATCCCGGAGCCCGCCACGAGGTCGCGGACCGTCCGCGAGGCGAGGACCTCCCCCGCCTCGGCGAGGGCGGCCACGCGCGCCCCCACGTGGACGGCGACCCCCACGAGCTTCCCGCCGCGGGCCTCGCACTCGCCGGCGTGGAGCCCGGCCCGCACCTCCAGGCCGAGCTCCCGGACGGCGTCGCGGATGGCCCAGGCGCACCGGATGGCCCGCGCCGGTCCGTCGAAGGCCGCGAGGAAGCCGTCGCCGACCGCGTCGAGCTCCCGGCCGCCGAAGCGGCCCGTCTCCCGGCGGGCCACGGCGTGGTAGCGCCCCAGCAGGTCCCCCCAGGCCCGGTCGCCCACGGCGGCGAGGCGCGCGGTGGACCCCACGACGTCCACGAAGAGCACCGTGGCGAGGAGTCGATCGGGCTCCCTGGGCCCGCTGGCCCGCGCCACCAGGTCCCGGGTTTCCCGCATCGCGACCTCGTGCCAGCCGTCGTCGACCCACGTGAAGACGCCCACCATGCCCGGGATCTCGACGACCCTGGCGTCGGGGATCCTGCGGCCGAAGAACCCCGCCGGGCCGCGTTCGCTCGGCCGGTGGAGGATCAGCGTGGGTGCCCGGACGGAGGGCAGGACCTCGGAGACGTCGGAGTCCCGGATCATCCGGTAGAAGGCCACGGCGGCCCCGGGGCTCAGGCTCCGCCGCGCGTGCCAGACGAACCACTCCCGGAACCCCTCGTTCTCCGCCATCGTGGGCGCCCACTCACGACACAGGGCCTCGAGGAACGCGCGGGTGCCCCACCCCTCGCGCACCTCGGCGATGGTCCTCCGCCACTCCTCATCGGTGGGAGCCCACGGGTAGTCGGGCGAGGGTCGGCCCTTGGCCGAGGGATCGAGGAGCGAGAGCCCCAGGGTCCGCTCCGGGTAGGTGGCGGCGAACAGGACCGCCGGTCGCGTGGCCTCGCTCCCGGTCCAGAGCACCGCCGCCTCGGACCCCGCGTCGTCCATGACCGCCCGGACGTCGTCCATCCGGGCCTCGAGGGTCGGTACCTCCCGGACGCGGTCGGAGAGGCCCGTCCCCCGCTTGTCGAACAGCAGGACGCGGGAGAACGAGGCCAGGGCCTGGATGTGCCGGACGAGCAGGGGCTGCTCCCAGGTCGAGACGAGGTCGCCGGCGAGGGCCCGGGGGTAGACGAGGTCCACCGGGCCTCGCCTATCACCCGGTACGCGACAGCAACGTCGCCGCTCCTCGCATACCGGGCTTCGGGGATGGTCCCGCCGGACCCCGTCGGTGCCGCCCCGAGCCGTCGGTGCCCTTCGTCTCGAACCCTCCACCGTCCGGATCGCGGGCCCGCCTGGGGTCGCCTCCCGGTCCGGACGCCGCGGGCGGGCGGGGCGGCGGCGAGCTCAGCCGGGTCAACCCAGGTAGCCCTCGACGGTCCGGGCGTCCCGGACCCGCGCCTCCTCCGGGTTTCCCGTCGAGGACCACGCGGAAGGGTCGTCCCTTGAACCGGAACACGAGGTACCAGGACCCGAAGGCCTCCGGGTGGTACCGGTGCTCGAGGACCTCGGCGGGCAGGGAGGCGAGCGCCCTCGCCACCTTCCGTAT
>DATLZP010000038.1:0-2184 GCA_035573935.1 Actinomycetota bacterium | reverse complement strand
CTGCTCCGACGGGGGGCTGGCCGTGGCCCTGGCCGAGTCGGCGTTCGCCGGGGGGATGGGGTTCGCGGTCTCGCTCCCCTGGGACCTCCCGGCCCACGTGGCGCTGTTCGCCGAGTCGGCCTCCCGGGCCGTGGTGAGCGTGGCCCCCGAGCGGGCGGAGGAGCTCGAGGCCCTCGCGGACCGGCTGGGCGTGCCGTGGACCGTGCTGGGGGAGACCGGGGGCCCGCTGCTCGCCGTGGACGGGCTCTTCGAGGTGGAGCTGGAGGCGGCCCGCCAGGTCTGGGAGCGGGCCATCCCCGACCTCCTGGGGGGCTGATCCCGAGCCGGGGAGGTCGGCCGCTCGGCGCCCTGGTTTCACGGACGGGGCCGTCCCGACGTTGTTCGAGGGGAGGTGGGACCGGTCGGGGGACGGGGGAGGGCGGACCTGCCGCCGTTCGAGGCGTTCCTGGAACGCCACCGGCGGACCGTGTACCGGTTCCTGCTGGCGGCCGTGGGCCCGGCGGAGGTGGACGACGTGTTCCAGGAGACGTTCCTGGCGGCGCTCCGGGCCTACCCGTCGCTCCGGCACGGGGAGCGCCTGGACCGGTGGATCCTCCGGATCGCGACCCGGAAGGCGATCGACGCCCACCGCGCCCGCGCCCGGCGGCCCGTCCCCTCGGAGGCGGCCCGCGACATGGCCGAGGAGCGGCCGGCCCCGCCGACGGCCCGGCTCGACGGCGACGATCCGTTGTGGCGGGCGGTCCGGGCCCTGCCGCCCAGGCAGCGGGCGGCCGTGGTCCACCGCCACGTGCTCGATCGGTCCTACGCGGAGATCGCGGCCCTGATGGACTGCTCGGAGGAGGCGGCCCGGGCCAACGTCCATCAGGGCGTGAAGCGGCTCCGGGAGCTGGTGGGGGAGCGATGAGGGGGCTGCGGGAGCTGGCCTGGGACGTGGAGGAGCGGTCCCGCCGGGCGGCCCGGGGGGTCGAGGCGGGCGCCCGGGCCCGGGGGCTCCTCGACGTGGCCGTGGGGGAGGTGGAGTCCCCGCTGGGCCGGCTGCTCGTCGCCGTCACCCCCCGGGGCCTGGTCCGCGTGGCCTACCCGGAGGAGGGACGGGAGCGGGTCCTGGCCGAGCTGGCCGCCCTGGTCTCCCCCCGGGTGCTCGTCTCCGAGGCTGCGACGGCGGAGGCCCGCCGGCAGCTCGAGGAGTTCTTCGAGGGCAGGCGGCGACGGTTCGACCTCCCCGTGGACCGGGCCCTGTTCCGGGGGTTCCAGCGGCGGGTCCTGGAGCGCACGGCCCGGATCCCCTACGGCCGGGTCCGGACCTACGGGGAGCTGGCGGCGGCGATCGGGTCCCCGGGGGCGGCCCGGGCCGTGGGGAACGCCCTGGGGGCGAACCCCGTGCCGATCGTCGTCCCCTGCCACCGGGTGGTGCGGGCCGGGGGCGAGGTCGGCGGCTACGGCGGCGGGCCCGAGCGGAAGGAGTGGCTCCTCCGCCTGGAGGGCGCGCTGGGCTGAGCGCTCGGCCGTTCGGGGGGACGCTCGGGGTCCGGTGCTACCATCGCGCCGCGTGGAGGGACCCAGGGAGGCGTGCGGGCTCTTCGGGGTGTGGGCCCCGGGTGAGGACGTCGCCCGCCTCGCGTACTTCGGGCTCTTCGCCCTCCAGCACCGGGGCCAGGAGTCGGCGGGGATCGCGGTCGCCGACGGGGAGCACGTCCTCGTCTACAAGGAGCTCGGCCTGGTCTCCCAGGTCTTCGACGAGGCGACGCTCGCCACGCTGCAGGGACGCGTGGCGGTGGGCCACACGCGCTACTCCACCACGGGATCCACGACGTGGGAGAACGCCCAGCCCGTGTTCAAGACGGCGGGGGGGCGATCGCTCGCCCTGGGCCACAACGGGAACCTGGTGAACACGGCGGAGCTCGCCGCGGCCGTGGGCCGGCGGGGCAGCGCCACGACCGACTCCGACCTCGTGGCCACGCTGCTCGCCGACCGGGTCCAGGGGCGTTCCCTCGAGGAGGCCTCGCTCGACGTGCTTCCCCGGCTGGCCGGGGCGTTCTGCTTCGTCTTCTGCGACGAGCGGAGCCTCTACGCGGCCAGGGACCCCCACGGCCTGCGGCCCCTGTCGCTCGGCCGGATCCCCGGGGGGTTCGTCGTGGCCTCCGAGACCTGCGCCCTGGACATCGTGGGCGCCACCCACGTCCG
>DATLZP010000037.1:0-3744 GCA_035573935.1 Actinomycetota bacterium | reverse complement strand
CCCCCGCCGCATCCCGCCCCCGCCTGGCCCCGGACGTGGAGATCAAGGGGTTCACCCTCCGGTGGGGCGGCCGGTACGCGATGATCGCCAACCCCAGGGACCAGGTCCTGTACCGGCTGGAGCCGGAGGACGTCGAGCTCGTCCGGCTGATGGACGGGACCCGGACGGTCCGGGAGATCGTCGCCGAGCGGTTCCACGACGCCGGCGACCTCCACCTCTCCGGGGTGGCGGACCTCGTGGAGCTGCTGCGGCACGAGGGGTTCCTCACCGACCGCGTGATCGACGTGCGGGCGGCCCTGTCGCGAGCCCTCGAGCCGGGGAGCCGCCTCACCCGGGCCGTCCGGCGGGCCCTGCGGACGCTCTCCGTCGAATGGCGAGGCGCGGACCGGTTCGTCCGGTGGCTGTACCGCCGCGGGCTCCGTCGCTGCTACACGGCCCCCGCCGTCGCCGGGATGGGGATCGTCGCGGCGGCGGGGCTCGCGGCCTTCGTCGCCGCCCACCGGTCCGGGCGGTACTCGCTCACGGGCGCCTCCCCGGCCGGGGAGTCGCTGGCCCTCCTCGGCCTGGGGTACCTGCTCACCTTCCTCCACGAGCTGGGGCACGCGCTCACGCTCGTCCACTTCGGGCGCCGGGTGAAGAGCGCCGGCTTCATGCTCTACTTCGGCTCCCCGGCGTTCTTCGTGGACGCCACCGAGGGGCTGATGCTCGAGCGCCGGCAGCGGATCCTGCAGGCGGCCGGGGGACCGTTCGCCGAGCTCGTGGCGGCCGGCGCCGCCGCCCTCGCCCTGCAGGCGTTCCCCGACGGCCCCCTGGCCGGGACCCTCTACCGCTTCTGCGTCCTGAACTACTTCGTGCTGTTCATGAACCTCGTCCCGTTCCTCGAGCTCGACGGCTACTGGATCGCCTCCGACCTGATCCAGGTCCCGGACCTCCGGCAGCGCTCGCTCGCCTTCCTCCGGGAGGACCTGTGGCGGAAGCTCCGAACCCGGGAGCGCTTCGACCGGGCCGAGCTGGGGCTCGCCGCCTACGGCCTGCTGGGGACGGCGTTCACCGTCTTCTCCGTCTGGACCGCGGCGTTCTTCTGGTGGGTGGTCTTCGGGGGGCTCGTCACGGCCCTGTGGCGGGGAGGGGCGTTCACCCGGGCCCTCCTCGTCGCGCTGGCCCTCTTCGTGGGGGGGCCGGTGATCCGGGGGGCGATCCGAGCGGCGGGCGCGCTCCTCCGGCGGGCCCGGGCCCTCCTCCGCCGGATCCGGTTCCGCCTCGAGACCCGGTGGCGGGTGGAGGCCGCGGAGCTGATCGACGGGCTGGCCCTCTTCGAGGACCTGGACGAGGAGACGCTGGGCGACCTGGCCGGGCGGGTGCGGCTCCGGACCGTGCCGGCCGGTCGGGCGGTGGTCCGGCAGGGCGAGCGGGCCGACGCCCTGTACGTCGTGCGCCGGGGCGTGCTCCAGGTGGTCGAGGAGCGGCCGGACGGCGGGGAGCGGGTGATCCGGACGCTGGGGAGGGGGGAATCCTTCGGCGAGCTGGGGCTGGTGGAGGCCGCCCCCCGCTCCGCCACGGTGCGGGCCGCCTCCGACGCCGAGCTGTTCGAGATCGACCGGGGGACGTTCGAGCGCCTCCTGGCCGACCGGGCCCACCTGCCGCAGCTCGAGCCGACGGCCCAGGCCGTCGAGGAGCTCCGGCGGCTCCCCTGCTTCGCCCACCTCGAGATCGACGAGCTCGGCGAGCTCCTGACCCACGGGCGCTGGACCCAGGTCCCGCCGGGGCGGGAGATCGTGCGCCAGGGGGAGGAGGGCGACGCCTTCTACGCGATCGGCTCGGGACGGGTGGAGGTGCTGCAGGACGGCCGCCGGATCCGGGAGCTCGGCCCCGGCGGGTCGTTCGGGGAGATCGCCCTGCTCCGCGACGTTCCCCGCACGGCCACGGTCCGGGCCCTCACCCCGGTCCGCGTGTTCCGCCTGGACCGGGAGGGGTTCCACCGGGTGGTGGCCCGGGCCTTCGCCCGGGGGACGCTCCGCCCCCCGCCGGAGGCGGCCGGCCCGTGGGAGCATTAGCTCCGGTCGGAGGGGGGGAGGCGTGGACTGCTGGCACTGCAGGCGGACGGCGGTGGGCGTGTGTCGCTTCTGCGGCCGAGGGGTGTGCGAGGACCACACCGAGACCCTCCCCTACATCCTGGAGCTCCTCCGGAGCGAGCGCACGCGGGCCCTGGTGGTGGAGGACGCCCTGTACTGCGGGGCCTGCCGCCCGCGGCCCGATCTCCTGGACCTCCCCGAGCTCGACGAGCCGCCGGAAGCCGGGCGGACGGGACGGCGGGGCGGCTCCGAGGAACCCCCCGACGTCGGACCGGGGTGACGGCCGTCACCGACCCATTGGTGACGCGCGTCACGCGCTCCGGCTGCCGGACGTCACCCCGGGGGAGGTGACGACCAGCACAGCGGCAGCGTGGCGGCGAGCACCACCATGGTCCGGCCACGCCTGGGAGGAGGTGGACGATGGCGGAGAAGAAGAAGGTCACGCCGAAGGAGCCCGCGGCCAAGGGGACCGGGTCCCGGACGAAGACCGCGGCCACCCGCGTGACGAAGCGCCAGGCCAAGCGGATGACGGCCAGGCAGCTCCGGAAGGCCTGACGCCCCTGGAGGCGCCGACGCGTCGGCACGGGCCCGGACGTCCGGGCCCGTGCTGCGTCCCGGCCTCAGGCCCGGTGGTGCCTCCGGCAGCGGGCCTGGTACTTCTCCGATCCTCCCACGTGCTCGGCGTCGATGATCCCGGCCGGAACCTCGGACGGCTCCGCCCGGACGTGGAAGATGGCCTCGGCGCCGCACACCGTGCAGACCGCCGTCAGCTTGTCCACCCGCTCGGCCAGGGCCATCAGGGAGGGCAGCGGCTCGAATGGGCGCCCATCGAAGGTGACGTCGAGGCCGGCCACGACGACCACGAGCCCCCGATCGGCCAGGTCCCCGGCCACCTCGATCAGCCCCGGCCCGAAGAAGTGGGCCTCGTCCACCGCCACGAGGTCGGCGTCCCCCACCCCCCCGGCGATCTCGGCGGCCGTGCCGACGTTCCGGGCGGGGTGGGCCAGCCCGGCGTGAGAGGCCACGCGCTCCCCGCCCGGGCGGGTGTCGAGGTGGTGGCCGAACACGCGGACCCGTCGGCCGCCGATCGCCGCCCGCCGGACCCGTCGGAGGAGCTCCTCGGTCTTGCCGGCGAACATCGGCCCGGCGATCACCTCGACCCGGCCCTCCGCCTCCACGGCCGCATCCTCGCAGACACCGTCGCCGGGGACCAGGCGCCCGCACCGGTGCGGATGCGCGCCATCCGGGTTCCCCGCGGCCATGTCGGTGGGTAGGCTGTCGCCGATGGCGCGGGTGCCGGTGCGCTCGGAGGTCGGGCTGGAACGCGTGCTAGGTGCCGCGGCCCCCTTCGAGGACGTCCCGGTCGACGCCCTCCGGGCCCTGGCCGAGCGGGGGACGGTCCGCCACTACCGGGCCGGCACCTACCTGTTCCACCAAGGCGACGAGTCCACCGGCGTGCTGTTCCTTGTCGAGGGGCGGGTCGAGATCAGCTCGATCTCGGCGAGCGGGCACCGGCAGCTGCACACCACGGTCGAGCGACCCCAGCTGATCGGGGAGCTCGGCGTGGTGGGCGAGCTCCCCCGCTCCGCCTCGGCCCTCGCGCTCGACGACTCCACCGTCTGGGCCACCGGGGCCGAGGTGTTCATGGGCTTCCTGGCGGAGGAGTGGCGGG
>DATLZP010000036.1:0-2635 GCA_035573935.1 Actinomycetota bacterium | reverse complement strand
AGAAGAGGCGTTCGTGCATCCGGTGGGGGTGGTGTCCGATCCCGCGGCGCGGCTCGAAGACCCCGTCGTGGACCATCACCAGCGGGCCGCTCGCCTGGAGCCGGACGAAGGGTCCGATCACCTCGTGGGCCACGAGCCCCGGCGCGCCGAAGTCGTCCTCGTCCAGGACCGCGTGCTCCGACCTGGGGAGGACGATCGTCCGCCTCGCTCGCGGCTCCGGCTCCACCCGCCGAGCATCCCACGGCCGGGCCGGCCCGCCCACCGGACCCGGGGTGGCTAGATGCGTCCCGCCCACACCCCCACCGGCGTGAACGCCATCGGCACGTCGACCAGGATCAGCTCGCTCGTGTCCCCGGCCCGGATCCGGAGCGAGGGCTGCTCGGTCACCTTCGCCGCGTCGCCCGTCGAGACCGGCTCCTCGTCGAACGTGGCCCGGCCCTCGATCAGGTAGACGTACGCGCCCCGCCCCTGCCCGATCGCGTGCTCCACCTCGACCCCGGGGCGCGGGCGGGCCTCCTCGCGTTCGACGGGTTCCGCGCCCCCGGCGGGGAGTCGGCCGAGGACCTGCGGCGACGGGTCCTCGCGGTCGTGCACGCACTGCCCCCGGGCGAGCACCTGCTCGTCACCCACGGGGGTGTGATCCGCCTCCTGCTCGGGCCGGCCGGCGCCTCCACCCGTGTGGCCCCGGGGGGACTCGTGCGGCTGACCCCCGCGCCGGCCCGCGGGTAGGCTGGCAAGCGTGCTCACGATCCGGCGCGACCGGGAGATCTACGAGGTGGACGGGGGTTGGTTCCGCGCCCGCTGGCACTTCTCCTTCGACCACTACCGGGACCCCGAGAACGACGGGTTCGGGGCGATGCGCGTCTTCAACGACGACCGGCTCGTCCCCGGCGCGATCTGGCCGCTCCACCCGCACCGCGACGTCGAGGGGCTCACCTACGTCGTCGAGGGGACGTTCCGGCACGAGGACTCGCTCGGCAACGACGGCGTCCTGCCCGCGGGGTCGGTGCAGCGGATGACGCTGGGCTCGGGCGCCTACCACTCCGAGCAGAACGGCTCGGAGACCGAGCCGATGCGGTTCATCCAGATCTGGATCCTCCCGGACACGCCGGACCTGCCCCCGAGCGTCGAGCAGCGCGTGTTCACGGCGGAGGACCGCACGGACCGGCTCCTCCGGGTGATCGGGCCGGAGGGCGGCGACGTGGTGAAGGTCCATCAGGACGCCGCGCTGTACGTGGCGCGCCTGCACCCCGGGGTGGAGGTGGAGCACGCGATCGGGCAGGGGCGGGGCGCCTACGTCTCCCTGATCGAGGGCCGGGCCACGTTCGACGGGGAGCCGGTCTCGACGGGCGACGCGGCGAAGGTGACCGCGCAGCCCTCGCTCCGGATCCGGGCCGAGGACACGAGCGAGCTGATCCTGGTCGACGTGCCGATGGCGTTCACGCCGGTGGGGGTGTGGGCCGGGCGCATCTAGCTGCCCGCGACCCGGGTCCGGTGGGCGGGCCGGCCCGGCCGTGGGATGCTCGGCGGGTGGATCCGGTACCGCGAGCGACGGAGACGATCGTCCTGCCCAGGTCGGAGCACGCGGTCCTGGACGAGGACGACTTCGGCGCGCCGGGGCTCGTGGCCCACGAGGTGATCGGACCCTTCGTCCGGCTCCAGGCGAGCGGCCCGCTGGTGATGGTCCACGACGGGGTGTTCGAACCGCGCCGCGGGATCGGACACCACCCACACCGGATGCACGAGCGCCTCTTCTACATCCTGGAGGGAGCCGTCGAGCACGACGACGCGCTGAACGGGATCACCGGCCACATGGGGACCGGCGACCTGGGCCGCCTCACCGAGGGCCGCCGCGGGATGCTCCACCGGGAGTGGAACGAGACCGACGGCAGGACCCGGGCCTTCATCCTGGTCTACGCCACGGACCCCGTCCCCGCGGCCGCCTCGTTCGAGGTGCTCCGGGAGGCCGACGCCCCGCGCTCGGATCCCCGGCCCGGCGTCCGGACGAAGGAGCTCGTGGGCCCGGCGTCCCCCCTCCGGATCCACGGGGACGTCCGGCTGTTCACCGACGACCGGATGGAGCCGGGGGCCCGGGGCGAGCTGGTCCTGGGGGAGGGGGAGGGCGGGCTCCTCTTCGTCGTCGAGGGGGCCATCGAGCTGGATGGGGAGCGCGTGCCGACCGAGGCCGCCCTGGTCGTCCCGCCGGGGGAGGCGGCCCGCCGGCTGCCGTACGGGGCGCCGGAGGGGGCCCGCGTGCTCCGGGTCGTCCACGGCCCGGGGTTCGGCCTCGTCACCGGGGAGCCGATGCCGCGGCCGGGGGGCTGAGCCCGAGCCCCGGGCGGCCTGTGGCAAGATGCCCCCGACCGGCGGGGAGGGAGGCGATGGACGCGGAGCGGCTGGCGAGGATCCCGCTGTTCCAGGGCCTGTCCAAGCACGAGCGGGAGCAGGTCGCCCGGTGGGCGGACGAGGTCGACGTCCCGGCCGGCAAGCACCTGCTCGACGAGGGGCGGCTGCCCCACGAGTTCTTCGTCATCGAGGAGGGCACCGCCACCGTGACGAGGGACGGGCGGCGGCTGGCCGAGCTCGGACCGGGCGACTTCTTCGGGGAGATCGCGATCCTGGCCGAGGAACGCCG
>DATLZP010000035.1:0-12164 GCA_035573935.1 Actinomycetota bacterium | reverse complement strand
CACGCTCGCCGCCACCGCGCCGGCCAGGATCAGGGCGCCGCCGACCGCCGTCCCCGCCGAGATCCGCTCCTGGAGGAAGAGGGCGGCCAGCACGGCCGCGGCGAGCGGCTCCATGGCGGAGACGATCGCCGCCCGGACCGCGCCCACCAGGCGCAGGCCGCTGAGGAGGCAGACGAACGCGCCGGCCGTGGCCGCGCCCATCCCCAGGAGCCGCCAGCGGTCCGGGCCGGCGTCGGGCAGGATCGCCCCGCCGGAGGCCCAGGCCACCAGCCCCAGCCCGAGCGAGGCGAACGCGCTGGTCCACACGGCGCCGGTCAGGCCGTCGGTCCGGTCCAGCACGCCCTCCGCCCCCAGGAGGTAGCCGGAGAACGTGAGCGACGAGGCGAGGGCCAGGGCCGTCCCGGTCGGGCGGATGGCGATCCCCCCGGAGGTGGCCACGACCAGCGCGGCACCGGCCACCGCGGCGAGGAGCGAGGCCACGAGCAGGCGGCCCGGCGCGCCCCGCCCCAGGAGCCAGGACCCGAGGGCCACGAACACCGGGTACGTGAAGAACAGCAGCGTCGTGGCGGCCGCCGTGCCGCGGTCCAGGGCGGCGAAGAAGAACCAGGCCTCCAGGCCGTAGCCGGCTACCCCGAGCGCCGCGAGCCGCAGGCGCTCCCCGGGAGCGGCGAGGAGCGGCCGTCGCAGGACCAGCACGACCGCCGCCAGCAGGGCGGCCGCCACCCCGAACCGGACGGCGAGGAGCGCGTGCGGGGAGAGCCCGCCCCCCAGCACGGTCTTGCCCAGCACGACGACCATGCCGAACTGGAGCGACGCCAGCGCGATCAGCCCTCCGCCGGCGAGCTCCGTGCCTCCCCGCGGCGGGGCGCCGACGCGGCCCGGCCCGTCCGTCACGACCCGGCCGGCTCCTCGACCGGGCGCAGGGCCCCGGTCCGCACGTCGTACACCAGGCCCCACACCGCCACGTCCGCCGGGAGGAACGGGCAGGCCCGGATCCGCCGCACGTCCTCCCGCACGCCCTCGTCGAGGTCGGAGAACGGCAGGAAGTCGATCCCCGCGGGATCCGCCCCCACCGCCTGCCGCACCCGCTCCCGGACCGCCCGGTCGGAGAGCCCGAGCATCCCGCAGTCGGTGTGGTGGACGACGAGGACGGCCCGGGTCCCGAGCAGGTGCGAGGAGACGATCAGCGAGCGGATGGCGTCGTCGGTGGCCCGGCCCCCGGCGTTGCGGAGCACGTGGGCGTCGCCCAGCCCCAGCCCGAGGAAGGCCAGCGGATCCAGGCGGGCGTCCATGCAGGTGAGCACGGCGAGGCGGCGGGCCGGCGGGCTCGGCAGCTCGCCGCGATCGAAGCCCGCGGCGTAGCGCCGGTTGGAGCCGAGGAGCTCATCCAGCAGCGCCACCGCCCCCTCCCTGGGGCCGATGCCGGCCCGGGAAGTCCCGTTCCCCGGCCCGGATCGGGACGTCGAGCCGGTTCTCCTCCGGCGGCAGGGGACAGCTCCAGCGCTCGTCGTAGGCGCAGGAGGGGTTGTAGGCGAGGTTGAAGTCCACGAGCACCCGGCCGTCGGGGCCCGGCGGCTCCACCTCGAGGTAGCGGCCGGCGCCGTAGGTCTCCGCCCCCGAGGTCGCGTCGCGGAACGGCAGGAACAGCTCGTGCATCCCCGGCGTGGCGAAGAGCGTGAGCCGGGCCGCACGCCCCTCCACCTCGAACCGGACCACGCCGGCCCGCCGGTACACCTGCACGCCGCCGGTGGTCGTGGCCATCCGGATCTCCTCGTCCCGGTCCACGTCGGTGTCCAGGACGGCCTCGATCCGGAGCGCGGGGTCCTCCGGGTAGTAGGCCAGGCCGGTGAAGCCCTCTCGCTGCTCCGCCGGCAGCGGCGAGCGCGGGTCGTCGCGGAAGAACGCGTCCTTCGCCCGCCGGAACGCCTCGAGCTCGCCCACGCCAGGTTCAACGCCCGGGGCCGGCCGAGGATGCCCGGTCCCCCGCTGGACCGGAACGCCGCCCCCCGCGCCCCGGCCTCACCAGTAGCGGGCGGTGGCCATCGCGGTGATGGCCAGGAGCAGCAGCACGAGGTCGAGCTTGCCGAACCGCTCAAGGTCGGCCCCGAGCCGGGCCATCGCCTGCTGCTGCTCCGGGGTGGGCGGACCGCCGCCCGCGGCCATCTCGTCGCCCAGCTCCACCATCCGCTCGACGTTCCTGCCGACCCCCAGGAACCCGACGAAGAACGTGATCGTGGCGAGCACGGCCCCGATCGTGATGACCTGCCCGAACCGGGACCCCAACCACCCGTCCAGGCCCCCGAAGGCCCGGGCATCCCTAATCCACATGAGCCATCCCACGATCACGGTGACCGCACCGAGCCAGGTGATGACCTTGGCCACCTTCCGCTTCCGGACGGCGACGCTCAGGAGGGGACCGGCGCTCGGACCGACCTCCGCGGCCGAGGGGCCGATGAACCCGACGAAGAGGAACGCGGAGCCGACCCAGAGGGCTCCCGAGACGATGTGCAGGAAGCGGAGCACGAGCATGAGGGGCTCCGTGGCGATCACGATCCCTCCCTCCGGTCACGGACCGCGGGAGCATACACCCACCCGGCCGGGCCACCGCGGCGACGTCGGCGGCGCGCTCACCCTTCGGCCGACCGGGGATCCGGGCGCCCCGCCCGGAACCGGTCCCCGGCGTCCTCCAGGAACCGGGCCCAGGCGAGCAGGAGCGGCTCGCCGTCCTCCGGGCCGATCAGCTGGACCGAGAGCGGGAGGCCCTCCCCCGACCGGCCGGCCGGCACGGCCACCGCCGGGAGGCGGGACAGGTTCACCGGCTCGGTGAACCAGGCCGGGCCTCCCCGGTGGACGTCCACCTCGACCCCGGGGCCGACCTCCACCGCGTCCGCGTCGGCCGGCGGCGCGGGGAACGGCGTGGTCGGGGTGAGGAGCACGTCGATGCCGGCCAGCCGTTCCAGGAACCACCGCCGGATCCGAGCGGCGTCGGCGGCGGCGTCGGCCCGCTGCTCGGGCGTGCGCTCCACGCCGAAGCGGAGCGCGGCCGCCGTCCGCTCCCCCAGCAGCTCCGGTCGCTCCAGGAGGGAGCCGTGGTGGTCGGCGAACTCCGCCCAGGCCACGGCCCGCCAGCGCTCGACGACGTCCTCGATCCCCTCCCCGGGGAGCTCCACCACGTCCGAGCCCCCGGCCGCCAACGCCTCGACGGCGGCCCGCACCGCGGCGAGCTGGTCGGCGGTGGCCCGACCGAACCACCCGCCGAGCACGCCCACCCGGGCCGGGGCCCCCGGCTCCCGGACGTCCGGGGGCCGCCCCGAGAGCACCGTCCAGGCCAGGGCCAGGTCCTCCGCGGTGGCCGCCATCGGGCCCGGGCAGTCGAGGGAGGGCGCGAGCGGCATCATCCCCTCCGCGGGGAGCCGCCCGGTGGTCGGCTTCAGCCCCAGGCACCCGCAGAGCGAGGACGGGATCCGGATCGAGCCGCCGGTGTCGGTGCCGAGGGCGATGGGCACGACCCCGGTCGCCACCGCGGCGCCGGACCCCCCGCTCGATCCCCCGGTGATCCGCGTCGGATCCCAGGGGTTCCGGGTCGGGCCGCAGGCGGAGACGACGTTCGTGGCCCCGCAGGCCAGCTCGTGCTGGTTCGTCTTCCCCACGACGATCGCCCCGGCCGACCGGAGGCGGGTGACGAGCGCGGCGTCGGTCCGGGCCACGTTCCCCTCGTACGCCCGGCAGCAGCCGGTCGTCTCCCAGCCCCGGACGTCGAAGAGGTCCTTCACCGCCACCGGCACCCCGTGGAGGGGCCCCAGGGTGACGCCGTCGGAGAGGGCTCGCTCGGCGGCCCGGGCCAGGTCGAGCGCCTCCTCCGCCCGGACCAGGCTGAAGGCGTTCGTGACGGGCTCCCAGCGTTCCAGCCGCGCCAGCGCGGCGGCCACGAGCTCCACCGGCGAGGTCTCGCCGGCCGCCACGGCCCGGGCCATCTCCGCGGCGGCGGCCGGCCGGTCGGGGCTCCCCGGCCCGGCCCCCCGCCTCACGCCGCCTCCGCCAGGAACCCGGACACGCGATGCACGAGCGAGGGGACCTCGGCGAGCAGGGCCGCCTCGTCCGGGAAGAGGAGGAGCTCCGCGTTCGGCATCAGGTCGGCCAGGATCCGGCCCAGCTCGGCGGGGTGGATGGGGTCCCCCTCCACGCAGATCAGGAGCGCGGGGGCCGTGACCCGCCGGAGGAGCTCCCGGTCGGGGACCGGGAAGTCCTCGATCACCTCGCGGATGGCCCGGGCCAGGCCCTCCGGGTGGAGGTGCTCCCAGAGCGCCTCGTCCACCGCCCGCCGCCACGGCGTGTCGAGGTAGCGGGCCAGGCGCTCCGGGTCGCGCACGATGGCCTCGACGAGCTCCTCGGGACGCTTCCCCTCGATCCGGGCCGCGGCCTCCAGGAACCGGTCCTTGTGCGGGAACGGCACGTCGAGCCCGGCCGGGAGGAGGAAGACGAGCCGCTCGAAGCGGTCCGGCTCCCGGCAGAGGAGGTTCGAGATGGCCCCGGCCCCCATCGAGGTCCCCACGGCGCAGGTCGCCCCGTACGCCCGGGCCACGGCGTCCACGTCTCGGGCCAGGTCGGCGAAGCGGTAGCCGGTGGCCGGGGCGCTCGAGTGGCCGTGGCCCCGGAAGCAGAACCGGACCTTGGTCCCGGGGACGAACGGGGTGAAGGCGGCGAGCTCCCGGCAGTTGTTCGTGAGGCCGTGGGCCAGGACGGTGACCGGGGCCCCCTCTCCGTCCACCTCGACGTGGAGCTCCGCGTCCTCGGTCACGACCGTCGGCACGACCGCCCCCCGCGCACGTCGGCTACCTTACCGGCCGATGGCAGAGGCGCAGATCCTGGTGGAACGGACCGGTGACGGCGACCCCCTCCGGTTCCGGGTGACGGTGACCGAGGGCGACTCGAGGACCGTGCACGAGGTCACGCTCTCCGCCGCCGACCTCGAGCGGCTCGGCGGGCCGTTCGGGAGCCCGGAGGAGCTGGTCGAGGCCTCGTTCCGGTTCCTCCTGGCCCGCGAGCCGAAGGAGGCGATCCTCCCTTCGTTCGACCTCCCCGCGATCGCCCGGTACTTCCCCGGGTTCGAAGGGGAGGTGGCTCGGACCTAGCGCCCCCACCCGATGTCGGGCGGGTCAGCGGACGCCCTCGGCCAGCTCGGGCTCGGCGAGGTCGTCGGTGCGGGCCAGGTGGGGGGCGAGCCGGCGGGCCCAGGCGGCCACCGCGGCCGTCACCGCGAGGAACACGACGCCGGAGGCGATCAGGATCTCCCGGACCCGGTCCTCCCTCCAGACCAGGAACAGGATCAGGGCGGGGGCGATCCACCCCAGGTTGTAGGCCACGTCGAAGAGGCTGAACCCCCGGCCCCGGAAGCGGTCCGGGAGGGCCTGCTGCATGATCGTGTCGGCCGAGATCTTCCCCAGGAAGTAGCCGAGGGCCCCCACGAACGTGAGCGCGGAGAAGCCGACGAGCGTGGGCACGCCGCCGAAGGCGATCACGCCGAGCCCGATCGCGGTCATCGCGGCGACGAGGAGCCGGGCCGGGGCCACCCGGTCCTTCAGCAGCTGCCCGGCCACGAGCCCCAGCCCCGCCCCCACCGCCCCGGTCCCTCCCGCGATGGCCACGACGAGCTGATCGCCGCCCTCGCCGGCCAGGAGGTACCGGGCCTGGAGGGCGAACACCAGGGCCACGAAGCCGAACACCTCCACCCGCAGGGCCTGGAACCCGGCCAGGCCCAGGGCCGCGGCCGGGCGGCCGGCCACCTCCCGGAGGCCCTCGGCGACGTCGCGGAAGACCCGACGGACCTCGTCCAGGAACCGGACCTGGCGCCGCTCCACGGCCAGCCGCTCCACCCGCCGGGCCACCAGCGCGGCCACCGCGTAGACGGCCGCCCCGGCCAGGGCCACGATCCCCGCCGGGAGCAGGCTCGTCCCCACCAGCGCGATCCCACCCCCCATCACCTGGAAGATCGCCCCGCCGGCCTGGGAGAGCCCGTTCCCCTGCAGCAGGTCCCGCCCCGAGAGCACCGCCGGGAGCCCCGCCGACTTCACGGCGAGGAGGATCCGGGTGCAGGCCAGCGTGACCAGGATGGCGACCATGATCACCCCGTCCGGGACCCGGTCCAGCCCGGCCAGGGCCACCAGGGCCACCACGCCCGCCCGGGCCAGGTTCGAGACGACGAGGAGCCGCCGACGGTCGTAGCGGTCGATGAACGCCCCCACCATCGGCGAGACGAACGTGTAGGGCACGTACAGGATCAGGACCAGCGCCAGGAGGTAGCGCGTGGAGGGGGCGCTCGTGACGTCGAACCCCCGCTCCCCCTGGAACGCGATCGACTTCGCCAGCGAGCCCTGGACGATCCCGTCCCCCATCTGGGCCAGGAACTGCGCCCCCATGAGGAACGCGAAGCCGCGGTTCGAGAACGCGGCGAACATCCCGTTCAGGAAGCGGTTCAGCGCCGGGCCCACCCGCCCCCGGCCGGCCTCCCGGCGTCGGGCCAGGCCCTCCAGCCCCACGCCGGCCGCGGTCGCCAGGCCGACCGACGCCCAGGCCTGGCCGGCGCCGAACGGCCCCCGGGCCACCGCCGCCACGAGGATGGCCGCGGCGAGCACCATGGCGATCGACAGGCCGGGGACCAGGGCGATCCGGCTGGGGAGGTCCCGGACCTCGAACCACCGCGCCGCGAGCAGCCCGGGGACGACGAGGAGGAGCGCGAGGGCGGCCAGCACCCGCAGGAGGTGCAGGGGATCCCCCAGGAGCCCCGGGTGGTCGCGGAACGCGGCGGCCTGCGCCTCCCCCGCCCGCCGGGCCGCCTCGATGGCCTCCCCGGAGGGCCGGGCGAACCCCGAGCCGGTCAGCACGACCACGTCGTCCCCGATCGGCACGGCGCCCTCCGGGAAGCTCCCGGTCTCGAACGCCTCCCCGTTCTCGGTCCCCCGGTTGAACTGCTCGACCATCACGACGATGGGCGGCGCGTCGTACGCGTCGAGCCCGCCGGGCTGCGCCTCGGGGATGGCGGGGGCCTCGGCGTCGGCCGGCGGGTGGAGCTCCTCCCAGAACCCCCGCGAGACGCGATCGTAGGTCGGGTCGGCGCCGTCGGTGGGCCGGCCGGCCAGCAGGTCGTCCACGTCGCCGAAGTAGGCGAACGACCGGAGGATGGCGTCGCCTGGGAGCGCCGTCCGCTCCACGTTCAGGTACGTCTTCGACCACCCGTACGCCACCATCTCCTGGCGGAAGTCGTTCACGAACACGATCGGGTGATCGTCCGGCATCGCCTCCACGAGCCCCCGGACGGCGGCCAGCGCCACCCGCTGGCCCTGGTCGATCCACTGGTTCCCGGGGCGGGTCCAACCCCTCCACCCCGCGGCGAACACGTAGACGAGGGCCAGCACGACCGCGGCCGCGGCCACCATCCCCAGCGGCCGGCCGGAGCCCCGGAGCGACAGGGCCCACCGCACCGCCACCCAGGCGCCCAGGCCGGCCAGGAGCATCACCGCGGTCGTGGCGTTCATGAACCGGTAGTAGGGGTAGACGCTCCCGACGAGCCACCCCAGCACGCCCACCAGCGGCAGCAGGTACAGGATCGAGACCACCGCGTACGTGTCGGCCGGCTCCCTCCGGCGCCGGGCGGTCCACACCACCGAGGCGATGGCCAGGAGGATCAGCGGGAACGTGATCGCCGGCTGGAGGCTCGCCACCCACTGCCACAGCCGCTCCAGGAAGAAGGTCCGGGTGTAGGGGGGCGGGAGCGCCGCGTCCTTGAGCAGGGCCGGGCCCCCCACCCCCCAGATCCCGGCCACCCACAGGGCGAGGCCGGCGAGCATCCCGAACCCGCAGGCCGCGGTGGCCGGCCCGTGGACCTGGAGCGCCCGGGCCAGCGAGAGCCGGCTGGTGAGGAACCGCAGGCCGAGCGCGGCGAGGAGCACCATCCCGAAGATCACGCAGGTGGTGGGGTGGGTGAAGGCGGCGACGAACCCGAACAGGAACACGGCCGAGCGCGCCCCCCACGACGTCCTGGCCGGGCCGAGGAACGCGAGGAGGAGGGCGAGGAGCGTGAGCACCGTGATGTTGTCCAGGTAGCCCACGTAGGGCGTGGTGAGGAACATCCCGGCCGAGGCGAGCAGGGTGAGGAGGTAGAGCAGCGGATCCGGGCGGTGGCGGTAGGCGAACGCGGCCATCCCCAGCCCGGCCAGGATCGGCATGCCGATCATGAGCAGGGCGCTGAACGTGAACCGCGAGGTCCCGGCCGCCCCCTCCAGCACCGCGCCCGCCAGCGGGACCGTGACCCGGTAGCCGCCCGAGAACATCGAGAACGGCCCCCAGTCCTTCACGACCTCGACCGGCCGGGCCTCCGCCGCGACGCCGGCCCGCCACGTGTACCAGGCGGGGTCGCGGGTGGGGGCGGTGATCGTGGGGTCCCGGAGGAACGCCCAGCCCATCAGCAGGAGCAGGACGGCCACGGCCCCGAAGAGGACCAGGGGGTGCCCGAGCCGTCCCCGCTCCTCCGGCACGACCACCGTGCCGGCGGGGGCCCGCTCGGTCACCGCCACCCGCGCTCCTCCTCCGTCAGGACGAGCTCCCGCCCTCGTCGGGGAGGCACGGGAGCGTGGACAGGATAGACGACGGGAACGCCGCGGCGAACGCGGGCTCGTCGGCCACGCCCAGCGGCACCGGCCGTTCCTTCGCCGTCGCCACCTCCCCCTTCGTCAGGGAGGAGAGGAACGCGGCCACGTCCTGTGGCGTGGCGCCGGCGTCCGCCAGCTCCCCCCGGTCGAGCCACATCTGGGTGGGCCGCGCGTCCTGCACCAGGGGCACCGCGTCGCCGTCGTCGAAGGCCGCTTCCACCCGCCGCTCGAGCTCGTGGATGTCGATCTGGAACGCGCCCGTGACCGCGGGATCCCGGTTCGCCCCGTGGTCGGCGGTGACCACCATGGCCCAGGCCCCCCGGCCCACCTGGCGGTCGAGGAAGGACACCAGCCGCCGGAGCTCCTCGTCCTGGACCCGGAGGGCGTCGAGCATCTCCGGTGAGTCCGCGGAGAACATGTGGCCGATGGTGTCGATCGCCTTGTAGTTGACGAACAGCAGGTCGGGGACGGGGTCGGCCCCGAAGCCCTCCCGGCGGACCACCTCCTCCACCAGCCGCGTCTGGTACGTGGTCCGGGCGGGCGTGTCGAACCCGTTCGCCAGTTGGGCGATGTCGTTGTCCCGCCACCGGCCGTCGAGGGAGCCGTCGGCTTGGTCGAGGCGGCGCACGTCCCGCGTGAAGCCTCCCACGTCGTTCACGTAGGCCGGGCGCCGGTAGAACGGGGCCATGGCCGGCGTGAGGTTCCACCGCGTCGCCTCGGCGCCCCCCGTGGGGGCCTGTCCCCGCTCCCGCGTGACGGCGAGGTCCCGGTCCCCCCCACCCCAGAGGGCGCCGTGGCTCATCATCATCACGTGGGCGGAGAGCGTCGCGACGACGCCCACCAGCGGGCGGTTCCCCCGGGCCCGGTCGTAGAGATCGGCCAGGGTCGGCAGGAGGAGGAAGGCTGGCCCGTTCTCGTTCGGCTTCTCGATCCGCCCGGCCAGGCGGATGAACTCGTCCATGAACCCGTGTCGGTCGGGGAAGGCTCCCGTGCCGATCGTCGCGTGGGAGGGCGGGGTGTTCGAGGGCGACGAGCCCACGGTGGCCCGCTCGAACCAGGCGCCGTCCGCGGCCAGCTCGCGGAGCGTGGGCCAGGCCCCCGGCCACCGATCGAGCACGTCGCGCCCGGCGGAGTCCCAGACCAGGGTCACCACGAGCCGCGGGAGGGGCCGGTCCGGAAGGAGGGCCTCGCGGAGCACGCGCCCATCCGGGGCGTCGAAGGGGAACCGGAGCAGGGCACCGAGCGTGGGGGCCACGTCCGCGAGCGTCACCGGTCGTCGGTAGACGCCGGGCCGGACGTAGCCGGAGCCGTACCAGAGGAGCGGGACCTCCTGGACGTAGCCCCAGGGCCCGGCGTGGGGGAGGCCGGCCCCCACGAAGTCCGGCTCCGCCGGCAGGTACTGGACGTCCCCGCTCCGGTCGAGCCGGGTCCCCCGGGCCACCCGGAGCAGCTGGAGCGGCGAGACCGAGGCGCAGACCTCCTCGGCCAGGGAGGAGCCGCCCTGGGCCCGGGCCTGGCCGGGAGCCGGGCCGGCCCCGGTCGCGGCGAGGCAGACCAGGACGACGCCGACCGCGAGGGCCCGTCCCACGGGGCGTCCCCCGGTCGGACCGGGGCGGGGGCGGGTGACCGGATCCATCACCCGCCGCCCCGGATGCACGGGAGCCGCCGAAGCATCGCCGAGGGGAACGCGGCCTCGAACACGGGCTCGTCCCCCTCCTCGGGCCGGACGACGGACCCCGGCTTCGGGGTGTCGGCCTTCGTGAGGCCCATGACGAAGCGCGCCACGTCGCCGAGCGTGGCGCCGTTCGCCCGCAGCTCCTGGACGTCGAACCAGATCTGGGTGGGCCGGATGCGCTGGACGACGGGCGCCCCGTCCTGGTCATCGAACCGCTCGACGATGGCCCGCTCCAGCCGATCGATGTCGATGGGGAAGGCCCCGGTCACCCGGGGGTCGAACTGGTGCCCGTGGTCGGCGACCAGGACCATCGCCCAGGCCCCCCTCCCCACCTGCCGGTCGAGGAACGATACGAGCCAGCGGAGCTCCTCGTCCTGGACCCGGATCGTGTCCGCCATCTCCGGGCTGTTCACGCTGAACAGGTGCCCCACCGTGTCGATCGCCTTGTAGTTCACGAACAGCAGGTCGGGGATCCGGTCGGCCCCGAAGCCCTCCCGGCGGACGACGGCCCGGACGAGCCGCGACTGGTAGGTCGTCCGGGCGGGCGTGTCGAACCCCCCCTTCAGCCGGGCGATGTCGTTGTCCCGCCACCGCCCGTCGAGCGAGCCGTCGGCCTGATCGAGGGCCCGGACGGCCGCCTCGAACCCGGGGACGTCGTTCACGTAGCCCGGGAGCCGGTAGAAGGGGGCCATGGCCCGGGTCAGGTTCCAGGTGAACCCCTCGGTCCCGCCCTTCTCCGAACCCTCCAGCTGCCGGGTGACCCCGATGTCCCGGTCCCCGCCGCCCCACAGCGCGCCGTGGCTCATCATCCCCAGGTGTCCGTCGAGGGTGGCGACGGTCCCCACCACCGGTCGGTTCCCCATGGCCCGGTCGTAGAGGTCGGCCAGGGTCGGGAGCACGAGCACCCCCGGCCCCATGTCGTAGGGCTTGAGCATCGCGTTCCCGATCCGCTCGTACTCGTCCACCACGCCGTTCGCCGCCGGGAAGGCGCCGGTTCCGATCGTCGCGTGCGACGGCGGGGTGTTCGCGGGGGACGCCCCGGCGGTGGCTTCCTCGAACCAGGCCCCCCGGGCGGCGAGCGACCGGAGGTACGGCCAGGCGCGCGGCCACGTGTCGAGGACCTCCCGCCCGGCGGCGTCCCACACCAGCGTGAGCAGCAGGCGGGGGGCCGGCCGGTCGGGGAGGAGGACCTCCCTCAGGACCCGGCCGTCGGGGGCCGGGAACGGGAACCGGAGGAGGGCGCCCAGCGTGGGGGCCACGTCGGCCAGCGTGGCCGGGCGATGGGAGACGCCCGGCCGGATGAAGCCGGGCCCGTACCAGAGCATCGGGATGCGCGGGACGTAGTCCCACGGCCCGGAGTGCGACAGGCCGGCGGAGACGAACGACGGCTCCCGGGGCAGGATCTGGAGGTCGCCGCTCCGGTCCGGCCGCGTGCCGAGGGCCGTCCGCCGCAGGAGCTCGTGGTCCACCCGGCAGACCACCGCGGCGAGCCCCCGTCCCGCCCCGGGGGACGGTCCCGACGATCCGGGCGCGGGCGGCGGGGGGGAGGGCGGGCCGGAACAGGCCACCGCCAGCGCCAGGAGGATCGCCGAGCGCCTCACGGCCCGCCCGTCCCCCCCATCAGCCCCGAGCCTCGGGCAGGCACGGCAGGTGGGTCATGATCTCGGAGGGGAAGGCGGCCTGGAAGACGCGCTCGTCGGCACGGTCGGCCGCCACGCCGGGGACGACGTCCCCGGCGGTGAGGTCCATCACGTGGGCGGCCACCTGGGCCAGGGTCGCCCCGTTGTCCCGGAGCTCGTCCCGGTCCACGAAGATCTGGGTGGGCTGGATCAGCTGGACGATCC
>DATLZP010000034.1:0-2427 GCA_035573935.1 Actinomycetota bacterium | reverse complement strand
GGAACCGGCGCCACAAGCCGGGCCGGGCCTTCGAGCGCACCGGCTACCGGTTCGACGTCCTCTGCGACTTCGGGGCGTTCCGCGACCTGCAGCGCCACCGGCTGCTCACGATCGAGTGGCAGCGCCTCACGACCCGGCACGGGTACGAGACCCCGCCCGAGGTCGAGGCCGCCGGGCTCCTGCCGGACTGGACCCGGGTGATGGAGGCCTCCGCGGAGGTGGAGGGGGAGCTGCTCGAGGCCAGCCACCAGGAGGCCGCGCAGTACGCGGTGACGATGGCCCACCGGATCCGGTTCGTGATGCAGATGAACGCCCGGGAGGCGATGCACCTCACCGAGCTCCGCTCCTCCCCCCAGGGGCACCCCGTCTACCGCCGGGTGGCCCAGGCCATGCACCGGCTCATCGGGGAAGTCCACCCGGCGATCGCCGCGGCGATGTCCTACGTGGACCACTCGGCCGTGGAGCTGGAGCGCCTGGAGGCCGAGCGACGCGCCGAGGCGAGGCGCCGGGCCATGGAGGCGGGCCCCGCCGGCTAGCGGACGCCTCCGGTTCGCGTAAGCTTCCTGTCCGCCGTGGACACGCAGACCACGTTCCTGCTGGCCCTGGGGCTGCTGGCGGCGGCCGCGCTGGCCGTGGCCGTGGCCGGCTTCACGCTCTTCGCCCGGGACCGGCGGGCCCACCGCGCCCCCCACCCCGCCCGCCATCACGGAGCCGTCGAGGAGCGCTAGTGCTCGAGCTCCTCGACCTCCGGGAGCGGAGGGAGCGGCTCGAGCCCCGGCGCCTCGAACCCGACCCCTCCGTGGAAGCCGCCGTGCGCGACGTCCTCCGCCGCGTGCGGGAGGAGGGCGACGCCGCCCTCCTGGAGCTCACGCGGCGCTTCGACGGCGTGGACCTCTCGGAGCGGGGGATCGTCGTCCCCCCCGAGGAGCTGCGGGAGGCCGAGGAGGCCGTCCCGGCGGGGCTCCGGGAGGCCCTCGACGCCCTCGTGGAGCGCCTCCGCGACCTCCACGCCAGGCAGCTCCCCCGGGAGTGGTGGGAGGAGCGGGACGGCCTGCGGTTCGGGGAGGTGGTGCGTCCCGTCCGGGCCGTCGGCTGCTACGTCCCCGGCGGGCGGGCCGTCTACCCGTCCTCGGTGGCGATGACCGTGGTGCCGGCCGCGGTGGCCGGGGTCGAGGAGATCGTCGTCTGCACCCCGCCCACCGCCGACGGGGGCGTCCACGCGCCGGTCCTGTACGCCGCCCGACGGGCCGGCGCCACCACGGTGGCCCGGGTGGGGGGCGCCCAGGCCATCGCCGCGCTGGCCCACGGCACCGCGTCGGTCCCGGCCGTCGACCGCATCGTGGGCCCGGGGAACGCGTACGTGACCGAGGCCAAGCGGCAGGTCGCCGGCACGGTGGGGATCGACGGCCTGGCCGGGCCGACCGAGCTGGTCGTGGTGGCGGACGCGTCGGCGGACCCGGCGCTGCTCGCCTGCGACCTCGTGGCCCAGGCCGAGCACGACCCCCAGGCCCTCGCGTTCCTGGTCACGACCGACCCCGGGCTCCCGGGGCGGGTGGAGGCGGCGCTGGCCGCGGAGCTGGCCGGCGCCGGTCGGCGGGAGATCCTCGACGCCTCCCTGGCGCAGACCCGGGCCGTGCTGGTCCCGGACCTGGCGCGGGCGGCCGAGGTGGTGGACGACCTGGCCCCGGAGCACCTCCAGGTGGTGGTGGCGGACCCCGGGGCGTTCCTGGAGCGGGTCCGCAACGCCGGCGCGATCTTCCTGGGGCCGTGGAGCGCCGTGCCGTTCGGCGACTACGGGGTGGCCTCGAACCACGTCCTGCCCACGGCGGGGACGGCCCGGTTCGCCTCCGGGCTCCGGGCCGCCGACCTCGTCACGGTCCGCTCCGTCGTCCAGCTCTCGGCCGAGGCCGCGGCGCGGTACGCGGAGGAGGTGGCCACGGTGGCCCGGGCCGAGGGCCTGGTGGGCCACGCCCGGTCCGCCCTGGTCCGGGCGGAGGCCGCTCGCGACGCGGGGGAGGACGGGGGCGTCGCATGACGGCGCTCCCCCGGCCCGGCCTGCGCGACGTCGCCCCCTACCAGGCGCCCCAGCTCGACGTGGCCGCCCGCCTCAACACGAACGAGAGCCCCTACCCGCTCCCCGACGGTTTCCGGGAGGAACTGGCCCGGGCCGTCCGGGAGCTCCCGCTCCACCGCTACCCGGACCGGGAGGCCCGGGAGCTCCGGGAGCGCCTGGCGGAGGCCTGCGGCCACCCGGCCGAGGGCACGTGGGCGGCGAACGGGTCGAACGAGGTGATCCAGCAGCTCCTCCTGGCCTACGCCGGGCCGGGGCGGTCCGTGCTCGTGTTCCCGCCCACGTACGCGCTCCACGAGCGCCTGGCCTGGGTGGCCCACGCCGACGTGGTCCGCCACCCCCTCCCCGACGGGTTC
>DATLZP010000033.1:0-2256 GCA_035573935.1 Actinomycetota bacterium | reverse complement strand
ACCGGGGCTACCGGACCAAGGGTCGGAGGCCGGCCGAGATCTTCTACGCCGACCAACCGGGCCTCCTCGTGATGAAAGGATGGGATGCCGATGAGTTCACCTCGCAACGTGTCCGGTCCTAACGTGGGCCGCACGGCCTAGTCGATACGGACCCGTCCCGAGCCCTCGGGGGTGCGGGAGAGCGTGGCGATCGCGTGCATCGCGTCGCCCATCCGCTCGATCACCTCCTGCAGCTCCCGGCCCGTGCCGCCGGCTCCCTCGACCCGTTCGGCGATCCGGTCGATCCGCTCCGAGAGGACCTCGGTCGACCGGGCCACCGACTCGGCCATCGATTGGGTCTCCCGGTGGAGCTGCTCGGCCATCGCCGCGAACCGGCGGTCCACCCGCTCCAAGAGCTCGGCGGCCAGGTTCGCCTGCAGCTCCTTCACCGCCCGCAGGGCCTGCTTGGCGGGCTCCTGCTCGGCGGCCTGCTGCAGGCGCTCGACGAGGATCCGGTTGTCGGAGCGGATCATCCGGGCCAGCGCGGCCACCCGCTCGTCCACGTGCCGGGCCACCGCCGATCCCGTCTCGCCGTGCATCCGCTCCATCCGCTCCCGGAGCCGCTCGACCGCGGAGATCGACGCGCCGAGCCGTTCCACCGTCCGTCCCACGTGGGTGGCCACCGACGCCTCGGCGGCCTCGGCCGCCCGCTGGCCGACGCCCTGGCCGACGCGTTCCAGCTCCGACTCGAGCGTGTCGGCCAGGCGGACCATGTTCCGGTCGATGGCGGCGAGGACCTCCTCGAACCTGCCGCCCATCGCCCGCTCCGAGAGGTCGGCCACCCGCCGGATGGTCTCCTCCGCGGTGAGCCGGGTGACGTCCCGGAGGGTCTCCGTGACCTGCCCCAGGCGATCGTCCAGCAACGCGGCCGTCCGCCCGTCGTGCTCGGCCGCCAGCTCGACGAGCTTGTCCCGGAGGGCCTCGGAATCCGAGCGGACGAGTTGGGCCAGCCCCATCACCCTGGTCTCGAACGTCCGGTTCAGCTCCTGGGCCACCCGGATCGCCGCCTCGCGGGTGGCCTTGCCGATCCGATCCGCCTGGCCGTCGAGGCTCTGATCCAGGCGGTCGCCCACGGCCTCGGTGGTCCGGAGCACCCACCCCTCGTGGGCCTTGAACGCGTCGGCCAGGGCCCTGGCCTCCTCGCCGATCCGGCGATCGAGGGCCTCGAGCTGGGCCCGCACCGTCTCGCCCAGGGCCCGGGCCACCTCCTCGTCGTGGGTCCGGACCGACGCCACGTGCTCCTCGACCCCCCGGCGGACCTCGGCCAGCTGCTCCTCGACCCCCTGACGGACCGCGCCCAGGTCGTCCTCCAGGCGCTGGGCCAACCGGCCCACGGTGTCCACGCCGCTCTGGACGTAGCCCTCGAGGGCCTCGACGATGCGGGCCGTCTCCTGGGCCACCAGCTCGCCGTGCTCCCGGACCTGGGCCCGGACCGACTCCACCAGGGCCAGGTCGCGTTCGGCGGCGTGCTTGAAGGCCTGGCCGATGTGCTCCTCGATCCGCTCCAACTCGGCCCGGACCTCCTCCACGCCCCGCAGGGCCGGGGAGTGCGCCGCCTCGGCCAGGGCCTGGGCCCCGCGGGCCAGGACCTCCTTCAGCCCCCGCGTGGACTCGGCCAGCTCGCCGATCGTGTCCTCCAGCCGGGCGGTGCGGACGGCCAGGGCCTGGAACCGCTCGTCGCTGTGGGCGATCAGGCTCCGGACGGTCTGGTCCCGGGAGATCAGGGAGATGATCTGGGACTGGGCGTCGCGAACGTCGGCCCCGGACGTCCGCCACATCTCCGCCGCGATCTCGTGCATCAGCGAGACGGCCGTCCGCTGGATGGCGCGCAGGCCCTCCTCCAGGCGCTCCTCCACGCCCCGCTGGTAGCTCGCGATCAGCTCCTCGAGCCCCGGGGGCATGGGTGGTGCCTCGGCGGCGGGCTTGCGGAAGAACAGCCCGGGTCGGCGGGGCTCGCCGGCCGGGGCGGGAGAGCCGGAACCAGATCCCTGCATGGGGACGCTCCATCCCGGGGCCGGCGCGGCGCGTCGGGGGAAGTGTAGGGCAGCGGGGGGCGCGCATCACGCACCCCGGGGGCTTTGCCGGGCCCTCCCGGGGCCCCCTATACTGGCCGGGCGATGTCCCCGTCCCTGGCTCGCCGGGCGCGACCGGGCCTCGAAGGGGCGTAGCTCAACCTGGTAGAGCACCGGTCTCCAAAACCGGCGGTTGGGGGTTCGA
>DATLZP010000032.1:0-5459 GCA_035573935.1 Actinomycetota bacterium | reverse complement strand
CTCGCTCCGGGGTCCCCTCGGGGACGCGGGCGGCGCCCTGGCCACGTGGGCCGGGTACGTGCTCGTCAACCTGGCGAGCGGGAGCCCGCCGATCGTGGCCGGCGCCCTGGTGGGAGGCGCCGTGTGGAGCGGGCTGGCCTGGTGGAGCGGGGGGGTGGCGGCGAGCCTCGCCTCCCACGCGGCGTGGACGGCGCTGATGCTGATCGGCCCGCCGGTCCGGGTGGAGGCGCGATGAGCCCGCCCCCCGACGTGCTCCGCGTCCTCTCGGAGGGGACGTTCTGCTTCGCCGCCGCCCGCACGCCCCAGGGCCCGCACCTCACACCGCTCGTGTACGCGCTCTCCGACGGGAGCATGTGGCTCACCACGTCCCGGCGGTCCGTGAAGGCACGGGCCTGGGCCCGGGATCCCAGCTTCGCCGGCCTCGTCCGGAGGGGCGAGGAGGCGGTGGCCTTCACCGGCTGGGCCCGCCTCTACGACGCGCTCGACCCCGGCACCTGGCTCCCGGCGGCCCTCCGGGGCCCGGCCATCGCCGCGGCCGCGGCCCGGTACTCCGCCAGGAACGCCCGCTTCTTCGCCGGCTACGCGCTCGACGCCCGGAGCGTGCCGCTCGCCTGGACGCCGCCCGGCCGGGTGTTCGTGGAGGTGGTGCCGGAGCGGGCCGCGCTGCTCGCCGGGCCCCGCCTGGCCGACCGGTGGGGGAGGTGGCGTCCGGCGGTGGCCTCCCGATCCGCCTTCCGGGCCCGGCGGGCGCCGGACCCCCTGGCCGCCCTGCCGCCGGACGTCTCGGGCGGCGTGGGCCGGGGGGGAGAGGGAGCGCTGGCCCTGCTCGGCGCGGAGGGCACCGTGGTGCTCCCCGCGACCTGGGCCTCCGGGCGGTGGGGGCTCCTGGCCGCGGTGCCGGAGCCCGCCTTCGCCCTGGCCGCCGCCCCCGAGGAGCCGGAGGCCGCGCTGGCCGTGGATCGGGCTTCCCGGTGGAGGGCCCGGGACATGGTGGGCTTCACCGCCCGGGGCCGGGCCGCCGCGTTCGTGCCGGGGCGCCTGTCCTCCGGCGCCACCTCGGCCCGGGCCCGGCTCCGGGAGTTGGGGGCGGACGTGGACGCCGTCCTCCTCCGGGTGCAGCCGGAACGCCTGACGTGGTGGCGGGGCTGGAGCAGCGGGACGGTGGGGACGACGTGACCCGGGTGACCTACGCCACGCACGTCGAGGCGCCCCCCGGACACGTCTGGCGGGTGGTGGCCGACCCCCGCCGCCTCCCCCGGTGGGAGCGGCGCATCGACGCGGTCGTGGACGTCCCGCCCGACGGTCTCCGGGAGGGGAGCACCTACACGGTCGTGCTCTCGTTCCTGGCCGTCCGGGCCCGGGTCCGGGCCACGGTGCGGACCTGGGAGCCGCCCCGCCGGGCGGTGGTCGAGCTCTCCGGTCCCGTCCTGCGGGCCGTCGTCACGACGACGATCGAGCCCGAGGACGAGGGGAGCGTCCTCCGCCACGAGGTGGAGTACCGCTTCGGACGGGGTTCCCTGGGGCGCCTGGCCGCCCGGAGCCTCCAGCTCCTGGGCGGCGCCGAGCTCGCCCTCCGGTACGGGACCCAGGCCCAGAAGCGGGACGCCGAGGGGGCGGAGCGGGCGCCCAGGCGGCGGCGCTAGGGCTCCTCGTCCCGGGCCCGGGTCCGCCGCCGGAGCCGCCGGGGGGGCCGGCCCACGAGGTACCCGACGATCCCTCCCAGCACCGCGCAGGCCACCATGATCCAGATCAGTCGGGCCTGCCGGGTGAAGAACACGAAGTCCACGGGGACCCGCTGGGAGTTCCGGACGACGAAGATGGCGAGGAGCAGGACGATCCCCACCGCGACCAGGAGCATCCCCACCCGGCGCCGCCGCTCCCGGTCCAGCACGTCGAGGTCCGGGCGGCCCGGCGCCGGGCGCTCCTCCTCCGCCGGCCCTCCCCCTTCCTCGTTCCGCCGCACGCGCTCCCCCCCCGTGACGCTCCCGGAGGATCATCGCATGATCTGCGCCGTGCCTCGCCGAGCGTGGATCCGCGGCACCGGCCTCCTGGCCATCGCCCTGGCCGTGGGCGTGGCCAGCCGGTCCGGCCGGGGACGGGCCCTCGACGAGCGGGCCTTCCGCGCCGTGAACGGCGGCTGGGGCCCCGCGGCGGACCGGACGTTCCGGGCCCTCACCGAGCTCGGCTCGATCTGGGCCTCCGCCGGTGCCGCGGCCGTCCTGGCCGGGGCGGGTCGGCGGTCCGCCGCCGCCCGGGCGTTCCGGGCCGCGGCCGTGACCTGGGTGGCCGGGCAGGGGCTGAAGCGGCTCTTCGCCCGGGCCCGGCCCTACCGGGCGGACCCGGAGGGGGTGCGTCTGTTGATCGGCAGGCCCGCCGCCTCCTCCTGGCCCAGCAGCCACCCCGCCGTCCTGGGGGCCTTCGTGTGGGCCGCGGCCCCGGAGCTGGCCCTCCCGCCGGCCGCCCGAGCCGCGCTCACGGGGCTCGTGGGGGCGGTGGGCCTGTCGCGGGTGTACCTCGGCGTGCACTACCCGGCCGACGTCGTCGGGGGGATCCTGCTGGGCCGGGCCGTCTCCCTCCTCGCCCCCGGTCCCGGTCCGGCCGGCGGCTAGACTCGGACCGTGCCCGACCTGCTCGCCGCGATCGGCTGGCCCGTCCTGGATCGGATCCGGATCGGCGACGTGCTGGCCGTCTCCCCCCACGGGCTGGGGATCGCCCTGGGGTTCCTGATCGGGGCCCGGGTCCTGCTCCGGGAGGGGCCGAAGCGGGGCGTCTCCGCCGACGACATCAACGCGATGCTGGTGTGGGCCATCGTGGGGGCGATCCTCGGGGCCCGGTTCTTCTACGTGCTCGCCCACTGGTCGGAGTTCGACGGGATCGTCGACGCGCTCGCCATCTGGCGGGGCGGGATCAGCCTGCTGGGTGGGATCGCCGGGGCCATCCTTGTGAACCTGCCCAGGATGCGTCGGCGCGGCTACCGCTTCTTCCAGGTGATGGACGGAGCGGTGATCGGCCTGGCCCTGGGGATCGCGATCGGACGGATCGGGGACCTCGTGATCGGCGACCACCTCGGCACCCCCACGTCGTGGCTCCTGGCCTGGACGTACGAGGGCGGGACCCTGGCCCCGCCGTTCACGTGCGCCGCCGGCGTGTGCCGGGCCGTCCTGCAGGGCGGGAAGGAGCTCGTGATCACGCGGGAGGGGGCCACGCTGCTCTCCCCGGGGGGCGCCGTCCTGTCCCAGGGCGTGGGGGTGCACCAGACGGCCCTGTACGACATGCTGTCCGCCTGGCCGCTGTTCCTCACGCTGCGCGCCCTGAACCGGCGACCGAGGCGGGAGGGCGTCCTCACCCTCACGTTCGGGATGTGGTACGGGACCGTCCGCCTGATCACCGACTTCCTTCGCGTGGACAAGCGGTTCTTCGGGATGACGGGGAGCCAGTGGACCGGGCTCACGGTCGCGGTCCTCTGCGCGGTGACCCTGGCGGCGTGGGCGGTGGCGGCCAGGTCGCGCCGGGCGGCGGAGCCGGGCGGCGCCGCCCCCGAGGAGGGGGGTCGGGCCCCGGCGGGCGAGGTCCCGGAGGAGGGGGCTCCCGCTCCCCCCGAACCCTGACGCCGTCGGGAACCCGGACGCGCCCTCCGGTGTAGGGGAGGGAGGAGGAGCCGATGCGGCGGGCGACGGCGTTCCCGGCGGCGGTGCTGGTCCTGGCCCTGACGATCCTGGCCCCGACCCCCGCGGCGGCCAAGACCGAGGAGGAGCGGGACCGGATCACGGTCCTGATCGCGGGGCCGGGCCTGGCCGAGCCGGTCCGCCTGCGGGGCGCCGCGGCTCGGCGGGTCCTGTACCTCACGACGTTCCGGGGCGTGGGCCTGGCCGAGCCGTCCCCGCCCCCGGCCCGGGCGCTCGGGCCGGCGTACCTCGCGAGCTACCTGATCGAGCGCGACGACGGCCTGCTCCTCCTGGTGCAGGACCTCTACCCCTACGCCGCCGGGATGGCCTGGGCGTACACGCCCCCCGACCAGCGGGCGGTGGGGGAGGGAGGGGGCTTCCCGGTGGGCGGCGGCTGGTGGCACTCCGTGGCGCTCCTCCCGGTGCTCCTGGAGGCCGGGCTCCCGGAGCGCCCGCCGGCCCCGGCCATCCGGCCATCGGTCGGCGCGCCGACACCTCGGCCCACGACCTGGCTCCTCGGGCTCGGCCTGGCCCTCGCGCTCGTCGCCGCGGCGGCGGCCACGCGACGCCGCCTCACCGCTCGGGCCTGAGCGCCTCCCCGGCCGACGCCGACCCTCAGTGGTGGTGGGCGGCGGCCGGGGCTCCCGGCCTCGGCGCCAGGGGGAGCGGCTTGCCGACCTTGGTCTTGGTGAGCCGGGCCACCTCCCGGGCCGCCTCCACCAGGGCCTCGGCGGCGGGCGAGGACGGGTCGTCCACGACGATGGGCCGGCCCCGGTCGCCCCCCTCCCGGAGATCGGGCACGAGCGGGATCCGCCCCAGGAGGGGGACCCCCAGGGTCTCCGCCGCGGCGGCCCCCCCGCCCTCCCCGAAGATCGGGGTCCGCTCCCCGCAGTGGGGGCAGACGAACCACGACATGTTCTCGATCACCCCCAGGGGGCGGAGGTTGGTCCGCTCGGCCATCTTCCCGGCCCGCTCGGCGACCTTCCGGGCCGCCTCCTGGGGCGTGGTCACGACGAGCATCGAGGCCCCCGGGAGGAACGAGGCGAGCGAGATCGAGACGTCCCCCGTCCCCGGCGGGAGGTCGCAGAGGAGGAAGTCGAGCTCCCCCCAGTACACGTCGCCCAGGAACTGCTCGATCGCCTTGTGGAGCATGGGACCCCGCCAGATCACCGGGGTCTCCTCCGGCACGAAGAACCCCATCGAGATCACCCGGACCCCGTGTTTCTCGAGGGGGAGGATCATGTCGTTGAACCCCACCGGCTTGCCGGAGACCCCGAGCATCCGGGGGACGCTGAACCCCCAGACGTCGGCGTCGAGGACCCCCACCCGGTGGCCCTCGGCGGCCAGGGCGCAGGCCAGGTTCACGGTGACGCTCGACTTGCCGACCCCGCCCTTGCCGGAGGCCACGGCGATGACGCTCGTGCCGGGGGGGAAGGCGATCGTCCGCCGCGGCTCCGGGCCGGCCGGCCCTCGGAGCTTGCGCACGAGCTCCTCCCGCTCCTGGGGCGACATCGGGCTGAGCGAGACCTCCACCCGGTCCACGCCCTCCAGGGGGGCGAGCGCCCGCTCCACGTCCTGGGTGATGCGGTCCTTCAGGGGGCAGCCCTCGATCGTGATCAGCACGTCGACGCGGACCGTGCCCCCCTCGATCCGGATCCCCTTGAGCATGCCGATGTCCTCGATCGGCCGGTGGATCTCGGGGTCCAGCACGTTCCGCAGCGCGGCCCGGACCTGCTCCTCGGTGACCACCGCTCGCCTCCTCGGGGATAAGCTGGTTCGCACGGTGCGAAACGT
>DATLZP010000031.1:0-9614 GCA_035573935.1 Actinomycetota bacterium | reverse complement strand
CGTCGGTCGGCGAACGCGCCCCCGCCTCCTCGGACGGCCCCGGGCAGGGCGGGGGCACCGCGACGGCGGCCCCCCCGCGTGAGCGCCGGCGCCTCTCCCGCGAGGAGCGCCGCCGGCTGCGCGAGGAGCGCCGGCAGCGCGAGGAGCAGGAGCGGGCGGAGGAGATCGCGAACGCCCCCACCGCCACCGGGCTCCTCGACATCCTGCCCGAGGGCTACGGCTTCCTCCGCACGTCGGGGTACCTGCCGGGCCCGGAGGACATCTACGTCTCCCTGTCGCAGATCCGCCGGTTCATGCTCCGCAAGGGCGACGTCGTCACGGGCAAGGTCCGGCAGCCGAAGGACAACGAGAAGTACTTCGCGCTGCTCCAGATCGAGAACGTGAACGGGCTGGACGCCGAGGAGGCGAAGCAGCGGCCGCACTTCGAGAAGCTCACGCCGCTGTTCCCGAACGAGCGGTTCCGCCTGGAGAGCGGCCCCGGTGCCATCACCGAGCGGATCATCGACATGGTGGCGCCGATCGGGAAGGGACAGCGGGGGATGGTCGTCTCGCCGCCGAAGGCGGGCAAGACCACGGTGCTGAAGCAGATCGCGAACGGGATCATCCACTCCTCCCCGGACACGCACGTGATCGTGCTGCTCGTGGACGAGCGGCCGGAGGAGGTCACGGACTGGCAGCGGACCGTGGCCGCGGCGGAGGTCGTCTACTCGACGTTCGACAAGCCGGCCGACCAGCACATCCAGGTCACCGAGCTCGTCCTGGAGCGGGCGAAGCGCCTGGCGGAGATGGGGCGGGACGTGGCCATCCTCCTGGACTCGATCACCCGGCTGGCCCGGGCCTACAACCTGGCCGCGCCGGCCTCGGGGAAGATCCTGTCGGGGGGCGTGGACTCCACCGCGCTGTACCCGCCGAAGCGCTTCTTCGGCGCCGCCCGGAACATCGAGGAGGGTGGCTCGCTCACGATCATCGCCAGCGCGCTCGTCGAGACGGGCTCTCGGATGGATGAGGTGATCTTCGAGGAGTTCAAGGGCACGGGCAACATGGAGCTCCGCCTGGACCGCGCCCTGTCCGAGAAGCGCCTGTTCCCGGCGATCAACGTGGAGGCCTCCGGGACCCGGAAGGAGGAGCTCCTGATGCCTCCGGAGGAGCTGGCGCTGGTGTGGAAGCTGCGCCGCGTGCTCCACGCCCTGGAGCCGGCGGCGGCCATCGAGCTCCTGATCGACAAGATCCGGGCCACGAAGTCGAACGAGCAGTTCCTGAAGGAGATCGCGAAGGCGCCGGGGTCCGGGTAGGCCCGGCCACGACGGGAAGGACGGAGCGATGAAGCAGGGCATCCACCCCGAGTACGTGCTGGCCACGGTCCACTGCTCGTGCGGGAACACGTTCCAGACCCGCTCCACGAAGCCCGAGCTGCGGGTGGAGATCTGCTCCAACTGCCACCCGTTCTACACGGGCCGGCAGAAGCTCGTGGACACCGGGGGGCGTGTGGAGCGCTTCCGCCGGCGCTACGCGAAGCAGGGCTGAGCCGGCGGACGATGGCCGAGGCCGGTCCCCGTCCCCCCGGCCGGGCGGCCGGTCCCCCCCGGGGGGACCACCTCTACGGCGGCCAGGCCGTGATCGAGGGCGTCATGATGCGGGGCCGCGATCACTGGGCCGTGGCGGTCCGCCGGCCGGACGGGGGGGTCCACCTCGAGTCCCACGACGTGCACCCCATCACCCGCCGGTTCCCCCTGCTCGGGAAGCCGGGGCTGCGGGGCGTGATCGTGCTGGGGCAGTCCCTGCGGATCGGGATGCGGGCCCTGTCGATCTCCGCGAACGCCGCCGCGCCGGAGGAGGAGCAGCTCTCGCCCCGTCAGATGGCGCTCTCGATGGCGCTCGCCCTCGCCGTCTTCATCGGACTGTTCATCGTCCTGCCGGCCGCCGCGTTCGGCTGGGCCGATCGCTGGATCGGCTCCGGGCTGCTGGCGAACGTCCTGGAGGGCCTGTCGCGGATCGGGCTGTTCCTCGGGTACCTCGTGCTGATCGGGCGGACCCGGGAGATCCGCCGGGTGTTCGAGTACCACGGCGCGGAGCACAAGACGATCGCCGCGTACGAGCACGGCGACCCGCTCACGCCGGAGGCCGTGGACCGCCACTCGACGATCCACGTGCGGTGCGGCACGAACTTCCTCCTGATCGTCATGATCCTCACGATCCTCGTCTTCGCGCTGTTCGGGGACCCCTCCCTCCCCTGGCGGATCGGTTCCCGGATCCTGGCCATCCCCCTGATCGCCGCCCTGGCCTACGAGGCCCTGCGCCTCGGGGCCCGCTTCCCCCGCTCGCCGGTCATGCGGGCCCTGATGGCGCCGGGGCTCTGGCTGCAGCGGGTGACGACGCAGCCCCCCACCCGGGATCAGATCGAGGTGGCGATCGCCTCGTTCCTCGAGGTCCGTCGGCGGGAGGGGGCGGACGCCGCATCGGGACTCCCTCCGGCCTGAGGTCGTTGCATCCTCGCAGGTCGGGGCTAGAGTGATGCGGGCGGCCCCCCGCCGATCCCGAGGAGGGTGCCCATGAACGCCACGGAGCTCGATCTCCCGCTGCTGCCGTCGGCCGACCAGGTCCGTCGACGCGAGTTCGCGACCGTCCGCCGGGGCTACGACCCCGATCAGGTGCGCGACTACCTCTACGCGGTGGCGAACGCGCTGGAGACGTTGGAGCAGCGGCTGCGCGAGACCAAGCTCGAGCTGGAGACGGCCCTCCGCCTCCAGCAGGAGCCCCGCAGGGACCCCTACCAGGAGTTGGCCGCCCGCCTCACGGACGTCCTCCGCTCCGCCGACCAGCAGGCCGAGCGGATCACCCAGGAGGCGCGGGAGGAGTCCCGGCGGATCGTCGAGGAGGCGAGGTCCGAGGCCGACCGGATCCGGCTGGACGCCCAGGCCCGGGCGGAGCGCGCCCACCAGGAGAGCCGCGACGTGCTCGAGCGGGCCCGGGAGGAGGCCGATCGGATGCTCTCCGGCCTGGCCGAGCGGCGACGCTCCGTGGTGGACCAGCTCCAGCGGATGCAGGAACGGCTGCTCGACGTGGCCCGGGAGCTCGAGGAGACGATCGAGCCGGCCCGGGCCGACGCGGAGGCGGAGCTCCCGGCGGAGGAGGAGGCGGCCGAGGCCATCTGGACCGGCCCCCCGCCGGCCGACGAGGACGACCCGTGGGCCCAGGAGGCGGTGGAGCGGGACACGCTGGATCTCACCGACCTCGAGGTCCCCGCCCTCGACCTCGACCTGGGCGAGGAGGAGGCCGAGCGGCCCGGGGAGTCCTAGCCGGATCCCCTCCCGCGCTCCCGTACCATCGGGAGCGTGCGGGAGCGACTCGACGACCTGGAACGGCGGTACCTCGAGATCGAGGAGGAGATGTCCTCCCCGGAGGTGGCCGCCGACCCCGACCGGCTGCGCGCGTTGGGCAAGGCCTACGCCGAGCTGCGGGAGATCGTCGTGCCCTACCGGGAGCTGCGGGAGGCCGAGCGCCAGGCGGAGGAGGCTCGGGAGCTGGCCCGGGGGGAGCGGGACCCGGAGATGCGCGCGTTCCTCCAGGAGGAGGCGGAGCGGGCGGCGTCCACGGCGGGCCGGCTCCAAGACCGCCTCCAGGAGCTCCTGGTTCCCCGCGACCCCAACGACGAGCGGGACGTCGTCGTGGAGGTCCGGGCCGGGGCCGGCGGGCAGGAGGCGGCGTTGTGGGCGGCCGAGCTGGCCGGGATGTACCGGCGGTTCGCGGAGCGCCACGGGTGGGGGGTGGACGTCCTGTCCTCCTCTCCATCGGACCTCGGCGGCTTCAAGGAGATCGCGCTCGAGGTCCGGGGCCGGGGGGCCTACTCGCGCTTCAAGCACGAGTCCGGGGTGCACCGCGTGCAGCGGGTCCCGGTGACGGAGTCCGGGGGCCGGATCCACACCTCGACGGCCACGGTCGCCGTGCTCCCGGAGGCCGACGAGGTCGAGGTGGAGATCCGGCCGGAGGACCTGGAGATCGACGTGTTCCGCTCCTCCGGTCCCGGCGGGCAGTCCGTGAACACCACGGACTCCGCGGTCCGGATCACGCACCGCCCCACGGGGATCGTGGTCACCTGCCAGGAGGAGCGTTCGCAGCAGCAGAACCGGGAGAAGGCGATGCGGTACCTGCGGTCCCGCCTGCTCCAGCGGGCCCGGGACGAGGCCCAGCGGAGGGAGGCCGAGGCCCGGCGATCGCAGGTGGGCACGGGGGAGCGGGCGGAGAAGATCCGGACCTACAACTTCCCCGAGAACCGGGTGACCGACCACCGGGTCAAGCTCACCGTGCACCGGCTCCCCGAGGTGCTGGACGGCGCGCTGGACGAGCTCGTGGACGCGCTGCTCGCCTCCGAGCGGCGGCAGCAGCTGGCCGAGGATCCCCCGCCCACCCCCCGGTAGGCCGGGGCTCCTCCCCGGCCTGCCCTCGTCCCCGGCCGGCTCGGCGCGGGTCGGCCCGGTCTGGCAGGATGGAGCCGTGACGCCGTCCGACGTGCTCCGTCGGGCCACCGACTACCTGGCCCGCCACGGCGTGGAGAGCCCCCGGGCCAACGCCGAGGCCCTCCTGGCCCGGGTCCTCGGCACGACACGCTCCGGGCTCTACGCGCGCCGCGACGGGCTGAGCGCGGCGGAGGCCCGGATGTTCGGCCGGGCCCTCTGCCAGCGGTGCCGGGGGACGCCCCTCCAGCACCTCACCGGCGAGCAGCCGTTCCGTCGGATCACGCTCGAGGTCCGGCCCGGGGTGTTCGTCCCCCGGCCGGAGACCGAGGTCCTGGTGGGGGTGGCGCTCCAGGCCCTGGGCCCGACCGAGGACCCGGTCGTCGTGGACGTCGGCACCGGCACGGGCGCCATCGCCCTGGCCATCAAGGACGAGCGGCCCGACGCCGAGGTGCTCGCCACCGACCTCTCCTCCGAGGCCGTGGCCCTGGCCCGAAGGAACGCCACCCGGCTCGGCCTCGACGTCCGGGTGTTCGAGGGGGACCTGCTCTCACCCCTGCCGGACGACCTCCGGGGCTGGGTGGACCTGGTCGTCAGCAACCCGCCGTACGTGACGCCGGCCGAGTACGAGGACCTCCCGGACGACGTCAAGGCGGACCCGGAGCTCGCGCTGCTCGGGGGGCCGGAGGTGTACGAGCGGCTGGCCCGGGAGGCCCTCCGGTGGCTCCGGGACGGCGGGCTCCTCGCCGTCGAGATCGGCGCGGCGCATGGCGAGGAGGTGGCCGCCATCCTCCGCCGGTCCTTCATGGAGGTCGAGGTCCTGCCCGACCTGGCCGGGCGGGACCGGGTGGTGCTGGGTCGGCGGCCGTGAGGGGACCGGGCGTCCCGGGGGGTCCGGTCCTCCCCCCGGGCGTCGAGGAGGCGGCCCGGGCCGCCCTGCGCGGGGAGCTCATCGTCCTCCCCACCGACACGGTCTACGGGGTCGGGACCCGGCCCGACGCCCCCGCCGCGACGGGGCGGGTGTTCGAGGCCAAGGGGCGCCCCCGGGACCTGGAGCTCCCGGTGCTCGCCGCATCGCTCGAGGCCGCCACGGCGATCGCGGCCTTCGACGACCGGGCGGAGCTCCTGGCCCGGACCCACTGGCCCGGGCCCCTCACGATCGTCCTGCCGCGCACCGAGGCCAGCCGGGGGTGGGACCTGGGGGCCGACGCGGAGACGATCGGCGTGCGGGTCCCCCGCCATCCGCTGGCCCTGGCCCTCCTCTCCCGCACCGGGCCGCTCGCCGTGACCAGCGCGAACCGGACGGGCCGGCCCACGCCGCCCACCTGCGAGGAGGTCGCGGAGGTGTTCGGCGACCTGGTGGCCGTGTACCTGTGCGAGGAGGGCCCGCTCGCGGGGAGCCCCTCGACCGTGGTGGACCTGGCCCACGGCGAGCCCCGGGTGCTGCGGGCTGGGGCGCTGGATCCGGCCGAACTCCTCGCGTCCTTCACGGGTCCGGACACCCCCCGCTGTTAGACTCGCCCGCGGACCCGATGCCCACGATCCTGGTCGTCTGCACCGGCAACATCTGCCGTTCGCCGACGGCTGCCGCCTTCCTCCGCGAGGCGCTGGAGCGGCGGTTCGGGCCGGGCGCGTTCGAGGTGCGATCCGCCGGCACGATGGCCTGGGAGGGAAGCCCCCCTCCCCCCGAGGCCGTCGCCGCCGGAGCCGAGCTCGGGGTCGATCTCTCCGGGCACCGGGCGGCGGCCCTCACCCACGGCATGGTGGACGAGGCCGACCTCGTCGTGACGATGGCCCGGGAGCACCGCGATGCGATCCACCGGGCCGTCCCGGCCGCCGTGGGCAGGACCTTCACGCTGAAGGAGCTGATCTTCCTCCTGGAGCAGCTCCCCCCGCCCCGGGGCGAGGGGGACGAGCTCCTCGGCCGCGTGGCCGACGCGGACCGGCTCCGAGCCTTCCTCCGCCGGCCGCGACGGGACGCGGACGTGGTGGACCCGCTGGGCGGCGACCCCGAGGAGTACCGGCGGACGGCGCGCGTGATCCGGGACCTCGTGGAGCGGCTCGTGGCGGCGCTCTGGGGGCCCTCCGCCGGCCGGGCGGCGGGCCGTCCGGCCGGGGCGGGGTGGGGCTGATGCGCATCGCGATCGGGGCCGACCACGCCGGCTACCGGTTGAAGGAGGAGCTGGCGGCGGTCCTCCGCTCCGAGGGGCACGACGTGAAGGACCTGGGGACGGGTTCCCCGGAGCCCGTGGACTACCCGCCGATCTGCGCCGCGGTGGCCCGGGCCGTGGCCGCGGGGGAGGCCGAGCGGGGTGTCGTCGTGGGCGGCTCGGGCCAGGGCGAGCAGATCGTCGCGAACAAGGTCCGGGGGATCCGGGCCGCGCTCTGCAACGACCTCTACACGGCGCGGCTGTCCCGGGCCCACAACGACGCGAACGTCCTGGCGATGGGGGCCCGGATCGTGGCCCCCGAGCTCGCGGCCGAGATCCTCCGGGCCTGGCTGGCCGCCCCGTTCGAGGGCGGGCGGCACGCCCGGCGGATCGAACAGATCGCGGCCATCGAACGTGGGGAGCTGTAGGAGGAGACCGCATGGGGACCGGGGCAGCGACGAGGGAACTGGCCGGCGCGCCGGAGGGCGTACGTGGCGACGGGGCGAGCCCGGGGCGGGGAGCCGTGGCCTCGTGGGAGGCCCTGGCGGAGAGCGATCCGGAGGTGGCGGAGGCCCTGGCCGGGGAGCTGGAGCGGGAGCGGACCACGCTCCGCCTGATCGCCTCGGAGAACTACACGAGCCCGGCGGTCCTGGCCGCCCTGGGCTCCACGATGAACAACAAGTACGCCGAGGGGTACCCCGGTCGGCGGTACTACGGGGGGTGCCGGTTCGTGGACGACGTGGAGCGCCTGGCGATCGAGCGGGCCCGGGCCCTGTTCGGTGCGGAGCACGCGAACGTCCAGCCGCACGCCGGATCCCAGGCCAACATGGCGGTGTTCGGCGCGTTCCTCACCCCCGGCGATCCCCGCTCCACGGTGCTCGGCCTGGTGCTCTCGCACGGCGGCCACCTCACGCACGGATCGCCGGTGAACGTCTCCGGGATGTGGTTCCGCTTCGTGGGCTACGAGGTCGATCCCGTGACCGAGCAGCTGGACATGGACCGGGTCCGGGACCTGGCCCTGGCCCATCGGCCCCGGATCCTGCTCACCGGGTACACGGCCTACCCGCGGGCCATCGACTTCGCGGCGTTCCGGGCGATCGCCGACGAGGTGGGGGCGATCCTGTGGGTGGACGCCTCGCACTTCATCGGCCTCTCGGCGGCCGGGGCCTACCCGAACCCCGTGCCCCTGGCCGACGTGGTCACCGCCACCACGCACAAGACGCTCCGCGGGCCCCGCGGAGCGGTGATCCTCTGCCGGGCCGAGCATGCCCGGGCCATCGACCGGGCCGTGTTCCCGATGATGCAGGGCGGCCCCCTGGCCCACGTCGTGGCGGCGAAGGCGGTGGCGCTGCGGGAGGCGGCGACGGAGGCGTTCCGCGCCTACGCCCACCGCACGGTGCGGATGGCGAGGCGGCTGGCCGCGGCCCTGGGCGGGGAGGGCCTGCGCATCGTGGCGGGGGGGACCGACTCCCACCTCGTCCTGGCCGACGTCCGCCCCCTGGGCCTGGACGGGGCGACGGCCGAGGGCCTGCTGGAGGAGGCGGGGGTGGCCCTGAACAAGAACCAGATCCCGTTCGACCCCAACCCACCGTCGCACCCCTCGGGGATCCGGGTCGGGACGCCGGCCCCGGCCACGCTGGGGATGGACGAGGCGGAGGCCGACGAGATCGGGGCCGTGATCGGCGACGTCCTCCGCCATCCCGGCGACGGGGGGGTCCGGGACCGGGCCCGGGACCGGGTCCGCTCGCTGGTCGAGCGGTTCCCGGCCTACCCGGTCTGACGCGGTTGCCGCCGCCGTCCGTCGCGGCGCACACTGGCCGGGGTCGAGGAGGGGGGCGCCGGTGGTCCCATACCTGATCGTGTTCGGGGCGAGCGCGGGGGTCGCGTTCCTCGCCACCCCCCTCGTCCGGCTCCTCGCCCTGCGCACCGGCGCCGTGGACCACCCCTCGGACCGCAAGGTGCATCCTCGCCCCACCCCCACCCTGGGCGGCCTGGCGATGTTCCTGGGCCTGCTGGCCGGCCTGGGGGCCTCCCGGCTGCTCCCGGTGTTCGACGAGCTCAACCGGAGGAGCTCCGAGCCGCTCGCCGCCCTCGTCGCCGCCACCGCGATCGTGCTCGTCGGCGCGATCGACGACCTCCGGGGGATCTCCCCACCGGCCAAGGTCGCGGGCCAGGTCCTGGCGGCGGGGCTGATGATCCTGGCGGGGGTCCAGCTGCTCTGGTTCGTCCTCCCCGGGCTCGGCGTGCTGGCCCTCTCCCCGGACCTGGCGGTGCCCCTCACCGTGCTCTGGACGCTCGCCATCGTGAACGCCGTGAACCTGATCGACGGGCTGGACGGCCTGGCGGCGGGGATGGTGGCCATCGCCGCGACGGCCTTCTTCGTCTACATGGAGCGGAGCCCCAGCACGTTCGGGGCGGGGTCGGGGGCCGCCCTCCTCTCCGCGATCGCCGCGGGGGTGGCGGTGGGGTTCCTCCCCTGGAACTTCCACCCGGCCCGGATCTTCATGGGCGATTCGGGGGCGATGCTCCTGGGGGTCCTGCTGGCCGTGGCCACGATCTCCGGGGTGGGCCGGAACCCCTACCCTCCGACCGGCGGGGACGTGGCCGTGATCCTGATCCCGCTGTTCGTCCCCCTGCTCGTCCTGGCCATCCCGCTCCTCGACGTGTGCTTCGCCATCGTCCGCCGCGTCCGGCGCGGTCGGCGGATCACCGCCCCCGACAAGGAGCACATCCACCATCGCCTGCTCGACATCGGCCACAGCCACCGAGGCGCGGTGCTCCTGATGTACCTGTGGAGCGTCCTGATCTCGGGGAGCGGCCTGGCCGTGGCGTTCATCGACAGCAGACCCCTGGTCGCCGGCACCTGGGGGGTCGCGGCGGCCGCCTTCCTCGCCACGGCCCTGCCGCGGTTCCTGGGCCACCAGGCCCGGCGGCGCCAGGCGGGGGCCGGGGGCAACGGTCCACTGGCCGCCCCGCCCGATGGGTCCCGGGGCGCGGCGCCCCCCGCGCCGGC
>DATLZP010000030.1:0-5943 GCA_035573935.1 Actinomycetota bacterium | reverse complement strand
GGGGGGCGGTGATGGCCCGGCGGGCCGACGAGTTCGAGCACGCCGCCCGGGAGGCGGCCCGCCGGCAGAACCAGATCGCCGAGCGGCTCGGGCGGCTCCTGGAGACCGCCCCCTTCGCCGACGCGACCGACGAGACCCGGGTCGTCCCCCTCCGCCCGACCGGCGCCGAGCACCCCGCCGGCGGCGCGGCCGTCCTGCTGGTCTCCCCTCGGCGCCTGGACCTCGCCGTCGTCCTCCTCTCCGGGCTGGACCCCGCCCGGGCGGCCGCCTTCCCGTACCGGATCGTCCTGGTCGGGGCCCGGGGGCGGGAGCTCACGGTGGGGAAGGTCCGGGCCCGGGACGTGGGTGCGGACGGGACGGCCGATGAGGCGAACGAGTTCGCCGAGGACCTCTCGGCCTACGCGCACGTGGTCGTGGAGGACGCCTCCGGCGCGGTCGTGCTCCGGGGGGAGATCGCCGCCGAGCCGTCGCCCCAGGCCTGAACGGGTCCCGGGCCGGTCCGCCCGGTAGGATGCCGGCGCATGCCGGAGCTCGCGGAGATCGTCGGCATCGGCCTGGCCGGGGGGAGGGGCGTGCGGGCCCGGCCCCTCACGCTGAAGGCGCCCGGGTACCTGCGGTCGAAGGCGGCGATGTCGTTCCTGGGCCAGCGCCTGATCCAGTGGGTGATCCGGATCCTGTCCAGCGAGGGGATCAAGCGCTACTACGTGATCGCCCACGGGAAGGAGAACCGCTACCAGATCAAGGTGATGATCGGCTACGGGGAGTCGTTCGGCGTGGACGTCCTGTACTCGCCGGTGAAGTACGACCCGCTGTCCACGGGGAGCGCGGACTCGACGCTGCGGATGCTCGAGCACTGGGACATCCGGCAGCGGGCCCTCGTGTTCCCCACGGATTCGATCATCGACTTCGAGCTGGAGCCGATGCACCGGGCCCACGTCGCCTCGGGGGCCGCGGTGACGATCGCGGCGATGACCCGGGCCCCGGACGAGGTGGCGGAGAAGTACGGGGTGATGCTGGCCGAGCCGGACGGTCGGGTCACGGAGTTCGTCGAGAAGCCCACCCTGGCCGAGCTCCGCGAGCACTTCCGGGTGCAGAGCGACGAGGCCTTCCGCTCCCTCCCCCTCCTCACGAACGCCGGGTTCTACCTCGTGGAGACGACCTTCCTCCGGGAGATCGCTTCGGATCCGGAGATCGAGGAGCTCCGTCGGGAGCGGCTCGACTTCGGCAAGGACCTCCTGCCGTGGCTGGTGGGCAGGGGCCACCCCGTGTACGCCCACGCCGTCCGACGGATCGGGGACCTGGGGAACGTGCGCGATTACCTGGAGACGATGATCGACGTCCTGCACGGCCGGTTCGCCTCGGTGGATCGGCTCCTCGGCCCGCCGTTCGACCCCGATCGGAACGTGTGGATCGCCCCCGAGACGCTCACGATGCGCGACGCTGTCACGGGCGCCTCGCTCGAGGAGAAGCTCGCGGCGGGGACGGTCCACGTCGGGCCGGCCGTCCGGATCGGTCGCTACTGCGAGATCGGCCCCGGCGCCGTGATCATGGAATCCAACCTGGACGACGACGTCGAGGTCCGAGAGGGCGCGCTGGTCGTTCGATCCCAGATCCGGGACGGGGCCATCGTCGGCCCGGGGGCGCAGGTCCGGGAGTCCGTCGTCGGGTCGATGACCGAGCTGCGCTCGGAGCCGGCGCTGCCGACGATCGTCGAGCGGTTCGTCGCCCTGGGCGACGAGGTCACCGTGCAGGCCGGCGTGCGGTTGTCCGGGAACGTGTCCGTCTACCCGCGCCTCAAGATCCCCCGGGGGGTGCGGATCCCCGAGGGATCGGAGGTGACGGGTCCGGCCGACGTGCTGCGGTTCCTGTAGTGCGGTTCGGGTTGGCGCTGCCCCACTACGGGTTCTCCCTCCCCGAGGGGGGCGACGCGTTCGACCGCGTGGCGGCCTGGGCGGACCGGGCCGAGGCCCTGGGGTTCGACTCCGTGTGGGTGTCGGACCACTTCTTCCTCTCCCTGGGGCGCTACGGCGGCCCCGACCGCCCGTACGGATCGCTGGAGCCGATGACCACGCTGGCCGGGCTGGCCCGCCGCACCGAGCGGGTGCGGTTGGGCACGCTCGTGCTGTGCGCGCCGTTCCGCCATCCGGCGGTGCTGGCCAAACAGGCCACGGCGGTGGACCTGCTCTCCGGGGGCCGGCTGGAGCTCGGGATCGGCGCCGGGTGGTACCGGGAGGAGTTCGAGGCGTTCGGCTACCGCTTCGGCACCGTGGGGGAGCGGTTCCGCGTCCTCGAGGAGACCGTGGAGGCGCTGGCCGGCCTCCTGCCCGGCGGCCCGGTCACGCTGGAGGGCCGCCACGTGCGGCTGCGGGAGGCGAGGAACGAGCCCCGGCCGGCCCGATCGCCGCGGCCGCCGATCTGGATCGGGGCGAAGGGCGGGGAGCGGGCGCTCCGCCTGGCGGCGCGCCACGCGGACGGCTGGAACACGGTCTGGCGGTGGACGCCTGAGGCGTACGCGGAGCGGGCGGCGGTGGCCCGGAGGATCTGCGAGCAGGAGGGGAGGGACCCGGCCACGTTCCGGCTCACGATGGGCCTGGCCACGCTGGTGGGGGAGGACGAGCGGGACGTGGCGGCCCGCTTCCGAGCCCTCCAGCGGTGGGCGCCGGGGGGCGCCCTCGACGGTGAGCCCCTGGAGCGCTACGCGGCCGACACGCTCACCGGCCCGCCGGACCGGGTGCTGGAGCGGGTGGCCGCCTTCGCCGCCCTGGGCGTGGAGGAGATCATCGTCGGTGCCGCCTCCGTCCCGTTCGCCGTGGCCGACCCGGGGATGGTCGAGCTCTTCGCCGAGGCTGTGATCCCGGCCGCCCGCGACCTCTGATGGACGCGCTCGAGGCCGCGATCTCGGTGCTCCGCGAGGAGGGCGGGCCGCTGCATTGGACGCGGATCCAGGACCTGGCGCTCCGCCGGGGCTACCTCGACCCGTTCCGCGTCCCCGACGTCCGCCGAGCGGTGCTCGCCGCGCTGGCCGAGGGAGCCCGGCGAGGACAGGTCGTCCGGGTGGACAAGGGGGTGTACGCCCTCCCCGGGGCCGGCGGGCCCGGGGAGGGCTAGCCGGCCTGCGCCGCGGCCTTCCGCCGGGTCCGGCGCCGGGCGGACGTCTTCTTCCCCGCCGTGTTCGCGGCGGCCTTCCGCCGCGGCGTGGCCACGGCGCCCTTCCGCCTCCCGGGCCGCGGACGACGCGCCCCCTTCACCAGCTCCGCGACGTGCGTGGCGCAGAGGTCCTTCACGAGGTTCCGTCGGCCGACGCGGATCGTGACCGTCTCGGTCGCCGGCTCCCCGCACGTGTCGCAAACGAGGATCGTTCGCTCTCCCATCGCGTCCATCCCTTCCGATCGACTGCGACGCCCACCTTACCCGAACCCCTCCCGTTCATGCCGATGCGGGGACGCGCAACGCCGCCCCCGATCCTCAGCGTCGGAAGGAGCGGCCCGTGAATCGCTCGAGTTTCTCGAACTGGTGGTGGGCCTCGATCCAGCGCACCGTGCCGGAGCGGGAGCGCATCACGATCGAATGCGTGATGGCCGCGTCGCGCTCGTAGCGGACGCCGCGCAGGAGCGAGCCGTCGGTGATCCCGGTGGCGGCGAAGAACACGTCCCGGCCCGACACCAGATCGTCGGTCGTGAGGACCCGATCGGGGTCCAGCCCGGCCTCCTCGAGCGCGCGGCGCTCGCCCTCGTCGCGGGGATGCAGGCGTCCCTGCATCGCGCCCCCCAGGCACTTCAGGGCCGCCGCCGCCACCACCCCCTCCGGCGTGCCGCCGATCCCCAGCAGCATGTCCACGCCGGATCCCGCGGTGGCCGCGGCGATGGCCGGTGCCACGTCGCCGTCGGTGATCAGGAGGACGCGGGCCCCGGCCTCCCGGACGCTCCGGATGATCCCCGCGTGGCGCTCGCGGTCCAGGACGACGACCGTGATCTCCTCCGGCCGCACCCCCTTCGCCTTGGCCACCAGCCGCACGTTCTCCTCCGGGGGCGCGGTCACGTCGATCGCGTCCGCCGCGTCGGGCCCCACCGCCACCTTCTCCATGTACACGGCGACGCCGGGGAAGAACATCGTGCCCCGCTCGGCAAGGGCCATCACCGAGAGCGCGTTGGGCTGCCCGGTCGCCGTGAGCCGCGTGCCGTCGATCGGGTCCACGGCCACGTCCACCGCCGGGCCGTTCCCGTTGCCCACGGCCTCGCCGTTGAACAGCATCGGGGCGTGGTCCTTCTCGCCCTCGCCGATCACCACGACCCCGTCCATGGCCACGGTGTCGATCATCGTCCGCATCGCGTCCACGGCCGCCTGGTCGGCGGCCTCCTTGTCGCCCCGTCCCACCCACCGGCCGGCGGCCAGGGCCGCGGCCTCCGTGACGCGGACGAGCTCCAGGGCGAGGTTCCGGTCCGGCCGCTCTCCGTTCATCGCTCCCTCCCCGGCGCCGGCCCGGGCTCGCCCCCGCCGGTCGCCTGCGTCGCGCGGGCCCCGCCGTCCCCGACCGGGGCCGGGAGCATCCCCTGCTCCACGTACCAGGCCAGGGTCCGGCGGAGGGTCTCCTCGATCGGCGTGTAGGTGAGGCCGAGCTCCCGCGCCGCCCGGCCCCCGTCGTAGGCGTGCCCGTGGAGGAGGGTCCGCACCATCTCCCGGCACACGGGCGGCGGGCGGCCCACGGCCCGGGCGGCGGCCTCCACCGCCCCGGCCGCGATCAGCGCGGCGCGGGGCGGGACGAACCGGACCCGGGGACGGGACCCCGCCACCCGCTCGAAGAGCTCGAGCGCCTCCCGCACGGTGAGCGTCGCCCCCGCCAGCAGGTACCGCTCGCCGGGGCGTCCCCGGTCGGCGGCCAGCAGGTGTCCCAGTGCGCAGTCCTCGACGTCCACCACCGTGAACCGGGCGTCGACGACGAAGGGGAGCCGTCCCCGGACCGCCTCGAGCAGCAGGCGGGCCGTGCCCCCCGTGCGGCCCGGCCCCTGGACCGACGCCGGGTTGACGCAGACCACGTCCAGCCCCAGGGCCCGGCCGAGCTCGAGGGCCCGGAGCTCGGCCCGGTGCTTCGACCGCTCGTAGGCCGAGAGGTACCGGCCCCGGTGGGGCGTGTCCTCCCGGCCGACGGTCCCAGCGGGCTCCCCGATCGTGGAGGCCGAGGACGTGTGGACCACCCGGCGGACCCCGGCCGCCGCGGCGGCCCGGACGACGTTCGCCGTGCCCTCCACGTTCGTCCGGAGCATCGCCTCCGGGTCCGGGGCGCACATCGCGTTCACCCCCGCGGCGTGGAAGACGACGCCGCATCCCCGCATCGCCTCCAGCAGCGAGGTGGGATCGAGGACGTCGCCCGAGACGGGCCGAGCGCCGGCCGCCCGGGCCGCCCGGGCCGCGTCGTCGGAGCGGACCAGGGCCCGAACGGTCCGCCCCTCCGCCCGGAGCCGGCGGACGACCGCGCCCCCCACGAAGCCCGAGGCGCCCGTGACCAGGGCCTCCCCTCCCGACGGGCTCGGCGCCCCGCCCATCGGGCTCAGCGCCGCCGCCCCGGGGTCAGCACGCTCCCGAACCGGGCCAGGTACTCCACCGCCGACATCACGGTGATGGCGGCCGCCGCGAGCATCACGTACTCGTCGAGGTACAGGGGGCCGAACGGTTCGGGGAGCCGGAGGAGGGCCAGGAGGATGGCCGCGAACTGGACGTTCGCCTTGAGCTTCCCCCAGATCGAGGGGACCATGACGGTGCCGTCGGCGGCCGCCGCCCCCCGCAGCCCCAGGATCACGAGCTCCCGGCCCACGATGATCGTGGCCACCCACGGGGAGGCCCGCCCCACCGCAACCAGCGCGATCAGCGCCCCGGTCACGAGGAGCTTGTCCGCGGTCGTGTCGAGGAAGTTCCCGAGCGTGGTCGTGGCCCCCCACCGGCGGGCCA